>JAAZFR010000171.1 GCA_012971835.1 Erysipelotrichia bacterium | reverse complement strand
ATTAAGCGCAAGCAAACAGATTTAAAACGTGAAGAGAGAATGAAGGTTGGAGAGATACTTCGTTGGAAGGATAATTTTTCAATTAGAAACAAGAAAATATTAATTGTTGATGATGTCATGACCACTGGGTCGACTATCAAAGCATGCATTAATTTAGTAAAACAGCAAAAACCAAAACAAATTGAAGTTTTAGTCCTTGCAAAGGCAAATAAAGGTGAGGAAATTTAAGTTTGGCATACCATTATGTTTAATGGTAAAATATCATGGCTAACTATATAGAGTCGGAGTAGAAAAAATGGCAAATTTTATTGAGAAAATATTCCGTTTTGATCAAAGAACCCTCAAAAAGTATTTTCGAGAAAGTGAAAAAGTTCTTGCATATGAGCAAGAAATGGCGGCGAAAAGCGATGACGAACTTCGCGCCAAAACTGAGGAGTTTAGACAAAGATTAAAAAACGGCGCAAGTACCGAAGAGATTAAGTACGAGGCTTTCGCGGTCGCTCGTGAAGCTGCGCGTAGAACACTTGGACAATTCCCTTTTCAGGTCCAAGTTATCGGTGCGTTAGTTCTTAATCAAGGCGATGTCGCCGAAATGAAAACAGGCGAAGGTAAAACACTTACTGCTACTATGGCCGTGTATTTAAACGCCCTGAAAGCTCAAGGCGTCCACGTCGTAACAGTTAACGAATACCTCGCTCAGCGCGATGCTGATTGGATGGGGCAAATATACCGCTTTTTAGGATTAACAGTAGGAGTTAATATTCGCGAGAAAACAAGTAGCGAGAAAAAAGAAGCACACAATTGTGACATCACTTATACAACTAACTCAGAATTAGGTTTTGATTATTTGCGCGACAATATGTCGCAAAACGCTTCTTCTCGTGTTTTAAGGGGATTAAATTACGCCGTTATTGACGAAGCTGACTCCATTTTGATTGATGAAAGCCGCACCCCGCTTATTATTTCCGGTGGAGCAAAAGCGAGTGCTTCACAATATACCGTCGCTGATCGTTTTGTGAAAACATTGAAAAGAGACCGTGATTTTGAGGTTGATATCAAAACTAAAACCTGCAGTTTGACCGAAGAAGGTAACACGAGAGCGGAGCGGATGTTTGGTATTCGTAACCTCTATGACCCCGAACACCAAGATCTCGTCCATCGTATTGTTCAGGCCCTCAAGGCAAATTACATTATGATGCGGGATGTAGAGTATCTAGTTGATGGCGAAAATCAAATTCAACTAATCGATCAATTCACTGGTCGTATTCTTAAGGGTCGTGAATATTCAGATGGTTTGCAGCAAGCAATTCAGGCTAAAGAAAACGTCGAGATTAAACAAGAAACGATTACTTTAGCGACAATCACATACCAAAACTTCTTCCGTCTTTTCAAAAAGCTATCAGGCATGACAGGTACAGCCAAAACTGAAGAAGAAGAATTCCGCAAAATTTATAATATGCGCGTTGTGGCGATTCCCACTAATCGACCAGTTATTCGCGATGATGCCACAGATTACATTTACGCTCACAAACCAGCTAAACTTGCGGCACTAGTTCAAGAAGCTAAGGAACGTCATGAAAAAGGACAACCAATACTAATTGGTACAGTCTCAGTCGAATCTTCAGAAGAAGTTAGCAAATTGTTGACTGAAGCTGGATTAAAGCATGAAGTGCTTAATGCGAAAAACCATGCTCGCGAAGCCGAAATTATTTCCCTCGCTGGCAATAGAGGCGCTATTACCCTTGCCACCAATATGGCAGGTCGTGGTACAGACATTAAGATAAATGATGAAGTTCGAGCCCTCGGCGGATTATGCGTTTTAGGTACTGAACGTCATGAAGCGCGTCGTATCGACAATCAGCTTCGTGGCCGGAGCGGTCGTCAAGGCGATCCTGGTTTTTCTCGATTCTATGTTTCTTTTGACGATGAACTGATGCGCCGTTTCGGAGCCGACAATGTTCAAAAAAGAATTGAATCATTAGGTCAAGAAGCTCTTGAAAGCCGACTTTTTTCCAATTTTATTACTAGCGCTCAAAAACAAATTGAAGGTAAAAACTTTGATATTCGTAAGAATCTTCTCGACTACGATGACGTTATTGCTAAGCAAAGAACGGCCATTTATGAAAAGCGCGATTCCATTCTCTTTGCCGAGGATATCAAAGATTTAATTTATGATTTTTTCCAAACAACCGGATTGTTCTTGGCAAAAAAAGCTATATCGCTTGAAGCCCGTGATGGAACGATTGATGGCGAACAACTTCGAAAGATTGTTGAACCACGTTTCATGTTAGAAGGAACATTTAGAGCCAATGCCTATGATGAAGCTCCAGCCGATGAAGCCGGACAAGATTTAGGAGATACTCTTTACGACCGTTATATCGCTAAGCGAAAAGAATGGGGCGAAGAGATTGCTAATCAGGTTGAAAGACAAATAGCTCTTCAAACAATCGATCAAAACTGGACTCGACACATTGACACTATGTCTCGTTTGCGCGAAGGCATTTATCTTCGCTCGTACGCAAACACAAATCCCCTACAAGATTATGTCAATGAAGGACACGCCCTTTTCCGCGACATGCTCGATAAGGTTTCTGCGGATGTCGCTTTAAAGTTATTAAATGCCGTTGTTCAAATCAAAAAGCCAGAAGAATCACCACCAAACAATGACAAAGTCATTGATGCTCCAGCTGAGCCCGTAAAGGATAAGGAATAATGAAAGAGTTGCAGGAATTGATTTTTGTTTTTAATGAACTAAGCAAATCAGTGAATCGGCTCGGTGACTCTCTTTGACTACGCTTTTTTAGAAGAAAAGACGAAAGAGTTAGAAGCCATTCAAAACGATCCTGATTTTTGGAATGACCAGAAACGAGCCGTTTCGGTTGTTAATGAATATAATCGTGTTAAAGACACTTTTGGCGCTTATCAAAAGATTATAAAAACGCATCGCGACATTGACGAATTACTAAAAAGTACCTCTCAAGAAGACAGCGATATGCTTTTACTTATTGAAGAAACGTTAAACGATTTATCTAACTATATTAAAGAACTTCGTTCAGAATTATATTTCACTGGAAAATTTGATCGCCTGAATGCGATTGTAACTATCCATCCAGGTGCGGGTGGAACAGAATCTCACGATTGGGCCGATATGTTATATCGGATGTATGTGCGATGGGCTGAAAAAAGACGTTTTAAAATGCAAGTCATTGACTATCAAGCCGGTGATGAAGCGGGAATTAAAACTGTCACAATTGCTATCAAGGGCAAAAATGTATATGGACTTTTGAAAGGTGAAAAAGGCGTTCATCGCCTTGTTCGAATATCGCCTTTTGATTCCAATTCAAGAAGACACACTTCCTTCGCATCGGTTAATGTTGTTCCGGAGTTTGATAATGATATCAATATCGAAATTAATGATAGTGATTTGAAAGTTGATACATATCGCAGTAGCGGAGCGGGTGGTCAAAACGTCAACAAGACAGAAAGCGCTGTTCGCATCACTCACATACCAACGGGCATCGTTGTATCTTGCCAAGTTGAAAGATCGCAGATTTCTAATCGTGAAATGGCCATGAACATGCTTAAAGGGCAACTTTATCAACTTGAACAAAGTCGCAAAGACGATGAGCTAAAAAATATTGTCGGTGAACAAAAAGCCATTGAGTGGGGTAGTCAAATTCGTTCTTATGTTTTTTGCCCATACACTTTAGTAAAGGACAATCGCACCAATTATTCAGAAGGCGATGTCCATGCTGTTATGGATGGAGAAATCGATGGATTTATCAACGCTATGCTTGATATGGAAGCACGTAATTCAAAGGATATTTTCGCAAAATAACTGATTTTTGCATGGATAAAATAATGAATGAGCATTTATTTAAACTAGTATCTTCATACAAACCGACTGGTGATCAGCCTGTTGCTATTCAAAAACTAGTTCAAGGACTGCGTGATGGAAAACCTCTTCAGGTTCTTTTAGGCGCGACCGGTACTGGTAAAACATTCACTGTTTCTAATGTTATTCAAGCAGTGCAAAAACCGACACTCGTCCTTGTTCACAATAAAACATTAGCGGGCCAATTGTATGGTGAGTTTAAAGAACTATTTCCCGAGAATCGCGTCGAGTACTTTGTATCCAATTTCGATTTTTATCAACCCGAGGCTTACCTTCCTAAATCAGACACATATATAGATAAAAATGCCGTGATGAATGAAGAAATCGAAATGCTTCGCACAAGTGCGATTAATTCTGTTTTAGAAAGAAAAGACACAATTGTCGTCGCTTCGGTTGCGTCTATTTATGGTTTAACTGATCCCGATGAATATCGTAACCTCGTCTTTGAGATTCGCGTTGGCGAAACAATCAACCGGCGAACATTATTTCATCGCTTGATTGATTCACAATATACAAGAAACAATATGGGCTTAGTTCCTGGTTCATTTCGCGTGCAAGGAGATATTATTCAAATTGTGCCGCCTCACACTGACGAGTATTACATTAAAATCGACACGTTTGGTGATGAAATCGAACGAATTGCCATGGTAGAAATTTTAACCGGAGAAGTGAAAAGAACATTTTTAACTTATCCTATTTTTCCGGCTTATGGTCACGCATCCACCCGGCAAAGAGTTAAGGAAGCAACAGTTACTATTCTTGCCGAATTAGAAGATAGGCTCGCCTATTTCCGTAAGGAAGGCAAACTTTTAGAAGCTGAACGACTTGAAATGCGAACTAGACAAGATGTTGAAAGCATGCTCGAGTTTGGTATGTGTCCTGGAATCGAAAACTATTCGCGTCATATTGATAAACGAAACCCAGGCGAAAGACCCTTTACATTAGTTGATTATTTTCCAGATGATTTTTTGCTAATCATCGATGAATCGCATGTTACGTTACCGCAAGTCAAGGGCATGTATAATGGTGATCGCTCACGAAAACTAACGCTTGTTGATTATGGTTTTCGTCTTCCAAGCGCGCTTGATAATCGACCCTTAAACTTCGCTGAATTTGAAGGTGTGATGCCTCAGACCATTTGCACTTCGGCAACGCCTGGAGATTACGAATTAGATCGAGCTAATCGCGAAGTTGTGGAACAAATTATTCGCCCAACTGGACTAATCGATCCTCGCATTGAAGTAAGAAGAACCCTTGGTCAAATTGATGATTTAATTTATGAAATTAAACAAAGAATCCTTTCTAAAGAAAGAACGATGGTTGTAACCTTGACAATTCGCATGGCTGAAGATCTAACCGACTATTTAAAAGAACGGGGAATCAAGGTTGCCTATCTTCACAATGAAACAAAAACTTTGGAGCGAACGGAAATTATTTATCAGCTTCGTAAAGGAAAATATGATGTCTTAGTCGGAATAAACCTTTTGCGTGAGGGCCTTGATATTCCTGAAGTATCATTAATCGCTATACTTGACGCTGATAAAGAAGGTTTCTTAAGATCGTCGCGATCCTTGATTCAAGTTGTGGGGCGAGCTGCTCGAAACAAAAACGGTTTCGTTATCATGTATGCTGATCGTATGACTGATTCGATGCGCTTTGCGATTGGAGAAACGAATAGACGACGTCAAATTCAAACTGACTACAATAATAAAAATGGAATTGTTCCCGAGACAATCATCAAAGATATTCGCCCGCCATTGAAGAATATGGAAGATGAACAGGAAACTTATAAGGCCTTTACTGCCAAGGCGTCACGTAGTGAAATTGAAGCCAGAATTAAAGAACTAGAAAAGCAAATGCGCGAGGCCGCAAAAAATTATGATTTCGAAAAAGCTGCCGAGATTCGTGATATTGTCTTTGAAATAAAAGCCAACCTCAAATAATAAAGCATTTGCTTTAAGAAAAAGGATGTGCGAAGATATTAAAGCATAGTTGCAAAAGGAGAAAAAACAATGCAATGGTATGATGTTATATTCTTAATTGTCGCCCTTATTATCATTGTCTTGTCATTGTTACAAGGTGGTAAATCAGAAGGTGCTTCCGGAGCCATTACTGGTGGTGGAACTAATATATTCGTTAAAACAAAAGAGAGAGGTTCTGAATTAGTTATTACGTGGCTGACATTTGGTTTTGCCATCGTCTTCTTTTTCTTTGCGATCTTAATCAGCGTTTTACAAAACGTTGCCTAGTTAGACATAATATCAAAGAGCCCCACAAGGGGCTTTTTTCTTTTTTGTTTAGTTATCGTATAATAATGTTCGGTAAGTTTTATGAAGAATTTTCTAAAAATGCATTTCTGGCGGCTTTTGATTGTTCTTTTCCTTTTCTTATCGCAATTAGCGATTATTATTTTGGGCATCATTTATATTCGCGACTATTATCCGCTTATTTATTTACTGTTTCTCATTATTAGCGTTGTCGTTGTTCTTATAATTATTGGTAATCGTAGCAATCCAAGCTACAAAATTTCGTGGCTCGTCTTAATCTTAATCTTCCCTGCTTTTGGAGGCATGCTTTACCTACTTTTTGGCAATAAAAAAATGAATCGCAAGCAGAAAAAAATGGTCACAAAAATGCATGCTCTAATTGAACAATCGACAAGAAATACGGAAGGTGTTCTCGAACGATTAAAAAGCGAGAACCTCGATGCTCATAATCAAAGCGCATATATAAAAAACACCACTGGCTTTGGACCATATCAAAATTGTTATAGTGAGTATTTTCCATCAGGAGAATCTTTTTTAAACACTTTAATCAGTGAACTTAAAAAAGCTAAAAAATTCATATTTATTGAGTACTTCATTATTTCTGAAGGCCAAGTTTGGACAAAGATTCTCAAGATATTGGTCGATAAGGTCAAAGAGGGTGTTGATGTTCGCATCATCTATGATGATATGGGTTCAATTTCCAGTCTGCCGCATAACTATGACCGTAAGCTTAGGTCATTAGGAATTCAAACATTTGCTTTCAATCGTTTTCTCCCCTTTTTAAATGCTCGAATAAATAATCGCGATCATCGAAAAATTCTCGTTGTCGATGGATCAACTGCTTTCACTGGGGGCATCAATCTAGCAGACGAATATTTCAATCTAAAAGTTCGCTTTGGTTATTGGAAAGACAATGTGCTGATGATTCGTGGTGATGCCGTTAGAAACATGACATTGATGTTTTTAACCTTTTGGAGTGTGCTGACTGGTAAATTGGAAGATTTTGAACCTTTCTTGTCGAAGAACAAAGATTATAGAATTGCCGATTCCGGTTATATACAACCATATGCCGACACGCCTCTTGACGATGAAGCGGTAGGCGAAAATGTTTATTTGAACATGATGGGAAGAGCCAAAAAGCGCATTTATATTACGACGCCTTATCTTATCCTTGATAACGAGATGGTCATCGCCTTTTCGAATGCCGCTAAGCAAGGAATTGATGTTCGTATTGTCACACCGGCTATACCTGATAAAAAAATTGTTTTTCAAGTCACGAGATCTTATTACCGGCGCCTTATTGAAGCGGGCGTAAAAATCTATGAATATATTCCTGGCTTTATTCATCAAAAAGTTTTTCTCGCCGATGATGATTTTTTAACTATCGGCACAATCAATCTTGATTATAGAAGTCTATATCTGCACTTCGAAAACGGTGTATGGCTTTATCAAAGCAAGATTATTCAAGAAGTAAATGCTGACTTTGAAAATATTCTTTCTCAATCGAAACTGGTCACCTTGCAGGAAACAAAAAGTGGACCATTTCATCGTCTGTGGATTAGCTTCTTAAGGGGATTTGCCACCCTTTTATAAAAAGAACATTTTTTGTCTACTTTAGAATACTTATAAATGATAAAATATTGCATATTGGAAAGAGGGATAACCATGGAAATAAAAGAGTATGTCGCCATGCGCAAACAGCAGATTCGCGACAAAGTCGCTTCGATGAAAATTAGACCTCATTTGGCTATTGTTCAGGTAAATGAAGATGAGGGTTCTAACTCATACATTCGTGGCAAACTAAAGGATGCTGAGGAGTTGGGCGTCCGGGCCACACATATTAAGCTTCCAGTGGAAACCTCAGAACAAGAAGTATTAGAGCTTGTTAATTCCTTGAACCTTGACCCCGATATTCATGGTTTTATTGTGCAAATGCCCTTACCAAAACACATTAATGAAGACAAAGTAAAGGTAGCGATTAACCCAAGCAAGGATGTTGACGGGTTTCACCCGCTCTCCAAATTAAAAGCCTGTACTCCTCGTGGAATTCTCGACTATTTGAAGTTTAGCAACATTGAATTATTGGGAAAGAACGCGGTCGTGATTGGACGGAGTAATATCGTTGGTAAACCAATGGCGGCTCTTCTAACAAAAGAAAGTGCTAATGTGACCATTCTCCATTCAAAAACCAAACCCGAAGATTTTAGGTTTTACGTAGAACATGCCGATTTAATCGTTGCTGCCGTTGGGAAAAAATGGCTTGT
>JAAZFR010000170.1 GCA_012971835.1 Erysipelotrichia bacterium | reverse complement strand
ATAACACTAATGAGAGCAGTGCCAAAAAAGACAATTAGCGAAACTATTAAATTATCCTCAACCAAGTAGTGACCAACAATAGTCGAAGAAATAATCTTTGGAATGCGAGCAACTGTAGAAAGAAATAAAAACTTCCAAAACTTTATTTTAAGTGTCGGCACCAAGTAAGTGGCGGTATCAACAGGAAGACCAACAATTAAATATACGACAAAGACACCTAAAGCAATCTTTTTTTCGTCTTGGAAAAAGGCATATTTAGCGAAATAATTCTTTTTGATAAATAGTCGAACAAAGGGGATGCCAACCCACTTGGCTAAATAATAGGCGACAGTAGTCCCAGCAATAACACCAAAAAGGGCGATTAAAAGACCAATAAAGGGTCCGTATGCCATTCCTAAAAACAATTCAACCACTTCACCTGGCAAAAAGGAAATGACCACTTGAGTAAATTGTATTAAAAAAGCAAGACCATAGCCCCATATGCCCATGTTGACCATCTCCGAGCGCAAAGCTTGTCGATTACTAGCATCAACAAGCGAATAGAAAAAATCAAAATAGTATATAAAAAGACCAAGCAGCGTGCCGAAAACAATAACAAAAGCTATGACTTTAATAATTGTGGCGGCCTTTTCTGAAATACGTAATTTCATGAAATTATTATAGCACTCGGTAGTTACGAGGATGCTGTTTGCGCATCTTGACACTCTTCACGGGGAACAATCGTGTCATAAACCATGGGTCTATGATAAAATTCTTCGTATTTTTTAACACAGGCGTTATAGTTTGTTTCGCGCATTGCATCGACATTTTCTTTAACACTTTGATGCGCTTCTGGGTAAATAGGCGACATAATATTGACGGTCACAACCTTGCTCTTGATAATCTTTGCTCGTATGCCTTTTGGGTCCGAAAACGTTAAAAAGACCGGAATTATCGGGACATTGGCAGTTGCGGCAAAATGAAAAGCGCCATTGCGAAACGGACGAGGTTTTTCATACATCCACCACTCTGATTCTTCGGGATAGAATAAGATATAGTTGCGCTTTTTAAGTAATTTATCGACTGACCTGCGAAGGTTGACCATCGCTCTTAGATTTGTACTTAAGGGAAGAGTACCACCCGCTCTTAAACATTTGCCAAAGAAGCCTTTTTTGTTATTAAACTCACCGACAACGATGTATAATCGGTGACCAAATAAGGCGTTGCGTACCATTAGGTTGTCGAAATTATTGACATGATTACATGTCACGATTGCCGATTTTACACCTTTGAGATTTTTACGACCTTTGACTCTCATGCCAAAGGCAATACCGTTAATAAATACTCCGGCTATAATTGCCGCCAAACGAATAAGGAAACAGAAAAAGCAATCCCAGATTTTTTTGCATAGGTAAGGATAATTTTCATCAACCGGATCATAACTTCCGTCATCGATTGGTTCGACATTAAAATGAAAATCCCCTCGTGCTTCGCAATCCTTTATGCGTTTAAGAAGTTCTTCTTTAGGAAGAGGCATGACTATTTTTCCTTTTTGGGTACATAATCGATGCGATCAACATTATCCCAATCCAAATTACTAGATGAGGTGAAAATCCGAATGAAGATCCAAACAAATTCACTGAGAATAAAAGGGTTTAAAAAGATGACGGCAATTACTTCCCAGAAGCCCATTTTGATAACCTTCCGATCAACAACAAGAGTGAGAAGCGTGAACAAACACAAAACACCATATACTAAGCCCATAGCTATCAAGGCGATTTTAAAAATCGACCACGCTAATGGTTGAAAGAAAAGGGCATAAGCGCCAGCTGCTAATAATCCGACAATACCTAAAACTAAACTGACTCCGGCGAAAATATAAACTGGTAATAACGAGTAAAGAAAATCAAAGTTTTTCCAAACAATTTTGCCTTCAAAAAATGTTTTTCTGACAATTGCTTTTCGGTATTTGCGATTGCACTGTGTAAAACCAGTCAGCCACCGCATTCTTCGTCTAAAAGATACACGATGTTCAACGGCTTCTTCGGTATAGACAATTGCGTGTTTATAGTACAAAGAGGTATATCCTTTTAAAAGACAGTCGACCATCACTTCAAAATCCTCAGTTAGAGTACGGTAAGGCCATCCTCTTAAATCTTTGATTACATCATCACGAATCATCATACCCGTACCACACATACTGACAGGAATATCATGCAAGTTGCGATGAGAATTTCCTAAATCATCGACCATCGTGTAAACCAAAGAAGTACAATTGCTAACTAATGAGCGTGATTTACGATCGATAGACTCCCAATTCTTAATATACTTCTTGCCAACGATGATTTGTCGCCCACTCGCTAAAGCGTTATTCATTTCTAAGATAAAATCTGGATGTGCTAAGTTATCGGCATCAATAATAATAAAGGCGTTATATTTATTCGGGGTTTCCTTTAGGATTGTTTTAAGAGCTCCGTCAAGAGCTTCTCCTTTGCGGGTTTGATCTAAAACGACGTGAACTGTTGCATTGACCATTTTCTTCGCTATCGCTATCGTTGGATCTATAGGATCTTCAACAATTACGTGAACATCAAACATCGAGCGATCATATGTTTGTTTGTTTAATGAATCAAATAGACTTTGAATTGTCTTACTTTCATTTTTTGCAGGTACGAGGATAGCAATGCGATTTTTGATGATGTTTTGTAAGCGAGGATGCTTTCGAAAAGCAGCCAAAAAATACCACATTCTTGGTATATAAAGAATAAGTAATAGTAGACAAATTAAAAAATATATTTTCAATACATTATCCAAAATTAGTTCCATTGTTTTATCCCTAGATTAACTTAAAATGGCGCTTAAAAGCGCTTCTTGTTTTTCGTCTTGACTTGTCTCGGCGAGTTCATTGCGAAGTTTGGCAAAAACTTCGCCAATAAAGCGAACAACGTCTTTGCCTTTATCAGTCAGAAATATTTTATATTTGCGAATACTGTCTGATGTTTGTTCGACAAGCTTCTTTTCTCTAAGTAGTTTAATAACTCTAGTTGTCAAAGCGGCATCGTTATCCGATAGTGCATTTAACTCTTTAATCCTCAAACTTCCATTATTCGCTAAAAGAAGCAAATAAGTTGCGTGCTGTAATGAAATGCCTTGCTTGTTGAGGCTGCGGTTCATCTCATCTTTTAGATGTTTGATGGTCCGACGATACATAATGAACTTAGCGTTCCATTCTTTTGTATTCATGTTACTTTCCCCGTGACTATCGCATTTTATGATTTTTCATTGACTTAGTCAACGAATTTTCGAGGATGTTTCCAAAAAAATCAAAAAAGACACATAGTGTCTCTTGTTTTTTTGTTGAATATTCACTATCTTATTTCAACTCGAGAATGTCAACCATTTCTTTGCGCCAAGCTGCAACTAAACCATCTAATCCAATCTTAGCATTTGCTGGACTAGTCGACGGCACAACAACAACAGGAATTTTAACTTCTTGAAAAAAACGCATGTATTCTTGGTAAGCTTTCGCGCCATTACATATAACTTTTTCGATTTTTGCATTTCGAAAAATAGTATGCAAATCTGAAGGTTGAACATTGCTGATTTTAGCATCGCTTGATCCATAAATATGGCAATATCCTATCGAGTCATGAAGAGCAATTTTATGGCTTAAGAGCAATCGCTTTTTTTCTTCCCACGGAACATCAACAAGATTCACGCCCAATAAGGAACTTATTACTTTATAAAAACGGTTATGAGGATTCGCATAATAGTAACCGTCCGCCACAGCTTTCACGGATGGAAAACTACCTAAAATAAGAATTTTTGAGTTTTCATCATAAAGAAGAGGAAAAGGATGACTTAAATGTCGCATTGATGATTTATGAACTGCCATATAAAAAATTATAGCAACATCTCGTGTGTTTTATAAGAAATATAAAAACCGCATTTAAGCGGTCTTTGATTTACTAATGTCAAATATATTCGCCAATTTCGCGAACTACCGGATTAGTATAGGAGACAAGATACCCGTTAAGTGGTGTTGCAACTGTATCTTCGCCTTCAGCATCACTATCGATTCCATCGCCGTAATTAACGCCGTGAAACTCAATCGATTCGATACAATATTGTTGATTAGT
>JAAZFR010000169.1 GCA_012971835.1 Erysipelotrichia bacterium | reverse complement strand
GCATCCATGCCAATGGTTGGAAGATGAGTATATTGATCTTTAAAATATTGCTGATAATCGGTAAAAGAAGGTCCATCGTGATCAACCATAACCCGATAGCTGACATCAACGCGATCTAAATTTTTGTCTCTGTCCATTGCCCAATAACGGCCCGATATATCGGCGATTGCCCCGATTTTGAGGCGATCCATTTCATCTTGAATAGTTTGAATATACTTTGCTCCGACTTGCGGATCGACATCGCGGCCATCCATGAAGGCGTGAACAAAAACTTTTTCGAGTCCGTTTTTCTTGGCCATTTGTAAAATGGCTAAAAAGTGTTCAATGTGTGAGTGGACTCCCCCATCGCTTACTAGACCGAGAATGTGAAGAGCCGATTTGTTCTTCTTAGCATAATCAATCGCTTTGAGATATTTCTCATTTTGAAAGAAAGTCTTCTCACGAATAGCTTTGTTAATTAAAGTTAATGACTGATAAACGATTCGCCCTGCTCCAATATTTAAATGGCCAACTTCGGAATTGCCCATTTGTCCATCAGGAAGTCCGACTGATTCTCCGGAAGTTTCAATTTCAGTGTAAGGATTCTCTTGAAAAATTCGTTCAAGATTTGGCTTTTTGGCGGCAAAGATGGCGTTGCCTTTCTCAGCGTGACGAATGCCATATCCGTCCATAATACAAAGAATAACTGGTTGTTTCATATAAACCTTTCTATTCAAGGCGCTTTTTTTCAGTGAAGTTAAGCGCCAATAAAATACGACGATAAGACTTAAGCCTTATCCAATAATTATAACCATTTACATCAGAGTTATAGATAGCGATATGCTGTCTTTTTATTTCATCGAGTTCGGTAAGCTCCTTTTTAAACTGCCTATATTCTTCGCTCTTTTTGAGCGACTTCTGACTATCAATTAAGTCGGTAACAAGATTTGTTATCTTCTCCAAGGTTGGTGAATACTCAATGATTTCAAGATCGTTAAACAAGCCGATTTCCTTATTGCTGAGTTCGGACATTTTCAGACGCACCGCCGTCGTTATTGCAATCTTTTCTTTAGTCGCTAATTGAAAAAGAGATAAAGTAATATCTTTTCGTTGGGCAAGAAGCAAGCGGAGAGCTTCGCGCCTTTTCGTTAGTCTCTTGTTAAACTTGTAGATGATAAAAAGAACGATAGCGAAAAAAAGGACATAGAGAGCCGCAACTCCTGCCAGTGCTATTAATATCCATTCTAACCACTGTGGCATTTTCCTTCTCCAAACAAATATTATTTGTTGCTTAACTATTCTATCTTATGGATTATGATGATGCAAGGTTATAAAGAGAGAAAAAGTATCGACCATGACTTGCTTTTATTCTCCTCCTAAGATTGACTTTTATATTATCCAATGATAATATTTTGCCGAGGTGTAAATATGGACGGAAAACCAATAATGGCGATTATCTACGACTTCGACAAAACCTTGACGCCTGAAGATATGCAAAACTATAGTTTTATTCCGGCACTTGGAATGACTCCACAGGAATTTTGGGGAGCGACAGGCGAGTTTTCGGCAAAGACAGGAGTTGAACGTATTTTATCATACATGTACATGATGATTGTCATGGCGAAAAGAAAAAATATTAAGATGACTCGTGAATGGCTACAAAGTCTTGGCAAGGACATCAAGTATTTTGAAGGAGTTACAACTTGGTTTAATCGCATCAATGCTTACGGATTAGAAAATGGTGTCAGAGTAGAACATTATTTAACATCATCGGGGACTAAAGAAATCATTGATGGTTGCAGCATCGCCAAAGAATTCAAAATGATTTACGGATGCGAATTTCTTTTTGATGATGTAACCGGTGAACCAATTTGGCCTAAATTTGCCGTAAACTATACACAAAAAACCCAGCATTTGTTTCGAATTTCCAAAGGCGTTATCGAAGCGACTGACGATGACAG
>JAAZFR010000168.1 GCA_012971835.1 Erysipelotrichia bacterium | reverse complement strand
TTTAGCCATTCGCGATGAACTTGAACTACCGGTTCGCTTTATCGGCCTTGGAGAAAAAATGGACGATTTACAAGAATTTGATCTTGATAATTACTTATACGGCTTATGTTTAGGAGACACGAATGAAAGATAATCTGGCATTGACAAAAAAATATAGCGAACTTCTTGATTACTATGGTTCGCTTCTTACTATTTCGCAAAAACAAATAATGAGCGATTACTATTTGCTTGATTTATCGCTAAGTGAGATAAGTGATAATCTTAAGATTTCACGAAGCGCTGTATTAGATACAATTCGCAAAGCCTCGAGTAAATTGGAGTCTTTCGAAACGAAGATGCGCCTTATTGAACACTTCAAATCAAGCAAGGAAAAACATGATGGAATGGCTTTATCAGCCATTAAAGAATTAGAAGGAAAAGTTAAAAATGGCATTTGAATCACTAAGCGATAGATTTGCTCGTATCTTTAAGAAACTTCGTGGGCAATCGCGATTAAGCGAAAGCAACATGGAAGAAATGCTCAAAGAAATACGCATTGCTTTGCTAGAAGCCGATGTCAATTTTAAAGTTGTAAAAGACTTCTTAACTGAAGTTAGAAAAAGAGCGATTGGCGCGGAAGTTTTAACTAAGTTAAATCCCTCACAAACAATCGTCAAAATTGTCCATGATGAAATTGAAAAACTACTCGGTTCAAGTGATGACCAATTAGTGTATAACCGCAACAAGCCGACAGTTATTTTGTTGGTTGGTCTACAAGGTTCGGGAAAGACAACAACAGCTGGTAAGTTATCACTTATGATGAAGAGTAAACTCAATAAAAAAGTTTTGCTTGCCGCTTGCGATACTTATCGACCTGCGGCCATTGACCAGCTTGAGCAAATTGCCAACGATATTAAAGTTGATATCGTCAGCGAAAAAGAAAAGATGAATCCAGTCGCGATTGCTAAGAAAGCGCGAACAAAAGCATATGACGACCATTATGATGTTTTAATAATCGATACTGCTGGTCGCTTGCATGTCGATGAACCTTTGATGGCGGAACTTAATCAAATCATCAAAGAAGTTGAACCCGATGAAGTTTTGTTAGCTTTTGATGCGATGAGTGGGCAAGATGTTGCCAATGTTGCCGCATCATTTAATAATCGCTTAAAACTGACGGGCGCTGTAATGACTAAACTCGATGGCGATGCTCGTGGTGGTGCCGCTTTATCCATTCGTCATCTTACTGGTGTTGCGATAAAATTTGCCGGTACTGGTGAAAAACTCTCCGATTTAGATGTCTTTCACCCCGACCGGATGGCTGATCGCATTCTTGGCATGGGTGATGTCGTTAGTCTAGTTGAAAAAGTTCACGAAGAATTAGATGAACGGGAGATGAAAAAGTCGGTTAATCGCATGTTGTCGGGCAAATTCGATTTGCAAGACATGCTCGAACAGATGCGACAAGTACAAAAATTGGGGTCTCTTGGCGGACTTTTAAGCATGATTCCGGGTATGCCTAAATTAACTGACGAGCAAAAAATTCAAGCCGAAAAAGAGATTGCAAACTTTGAAGCCATCTTCAATTCGATGACCAAAGAAGAAAGAAGACATCCTGAGATTTTAAGGAATTCACGCAAAGTGCGAATTGCCCGTGGATCTGGCAAAACAAACGCCGATATAAATCGTGTTCTCAATAAGTATGAGAAATCGAAAGAAATGATGCGTAAAATGGGCCAGATGCAAAAGGGAAACAAAATGCCACCCGGTGGTATGGGCGGCATTGGTGGTTTAGGCTTTTAATAATTAATTACTTTTTTATGAATTTTGCGCCCTTAGTAAGGGCGTTTTTTTCCCAGTCTGGTTTCGCATTACTATTTATTTCTTCTAATAGTTTATGATCAGATTTACTTAACTTCATATTATTGAATAAATCGGGGCGATGCCGACGAGTTATTTCTAAAGCTTTCTTACGTCGCCACTTACTAATCGCGCCGTGATTTCCTGAATAAAGAATATCCGGAACCTTGTTACCTTCATATTCATAAGGTTCAGTATATTGAGGATATTCAAGCATGCCACTTTCAAATGATTCCTCGTCTAATGATGGAGCGCTGATTGCTCCTTTTTGTAAACGAATGACAGAATCAGCAATCGCCATAGCGGCGACTTCGCCACCGGTCAGAATGTAATCACCAATGGAAATCGTTTCATCGACATAGAGATTTACTCTTTCGTCTA
>JAAZFR010000029.1 GCA_012971835.1 Erysipelotrichia bacterium | reverse complement strand
CTCAAAATTAATCTTGCAATGCCTGAATCGCCATCGGCTGTCCCAAAGCTCTCGACGATTTCATCGGTTGCGTACCACTGAGTCGGTGAATCGCGATGGACAGGGCGATACCACGGCATAACTTGACCAGAAATATTAACTTTTCCATAACTTGACTTAGCGTAATAACTGCTCAATGATTCCCATTGCGTATCTTCTGAATCACCAAAATAAGCTTTTCTTAAATCTTCGCGGGCACCTTCGGCTCCACGTAGCATACCTGAAGCTGGATAGTCAGAAAATTCGACGGGGACGACTAAAACGCGAGAGTCACCCGAACGTGGCATGTCGCTTTTATAATTACTTTTTCGGGCTTGTGCCAGAGTGACAGCCTCTTCTTTATCGTTAAAACGATAGTAGTTATCCTCAATGACTTGAGGTCCGCAACTAGCAAGGACAAAAACGGAGAAGATTGCGATTGCGGAAATTTTGTTAGGTTTCATAAGATTGACCCCCTTTATTCATTATTAGCGAAATATGATAAATGTCAGGGAAACATTAACATAGTTAAGTCTAATAAGTGTTGTTATTATAGCAAAGAAGACTTGGTTGTCAAACGAAATTGCATTTATTTTAAGAATTTTTTTCAAAAAGAAAAGGCGGTAAAAACCGCCTAAACTTTCTTGTTATTCGAGATCGTCGGGACGATCATGAACTTCTATGTATTGTTGTTTAACTTCCTTCATTTTCTCGCGGACCGAGAAATTCTCGACTAAAACTTCTTCTTCATCATCGGAAGCGAGTCCGCGTCCTGCTGGTATCAATTTACCTGTAATAACGTTTTCTTTAAGACCGTGGAGAATATCTGTCTTGGCCTTGATTGCCGCATCAGTTAGAACACGTGTCGTTTCTTGGAATGAAGCTGCTGAGAGGAAAGACTTCGTTTGAAGCGAAGCTTTGGTTATACCTAGAATGACTGGGCGGGCTACTGCCGGATGTCTTCCGGATAGAAGTGCTTCTTCATTCTTTTCAGTAAACTCGTCAAGTTCGACGAGTGTGCCGGGGAGCATGTTTGTATCTCCGCCTTCGATCACGGCGACCTTGCGCAACATCTGACGAATAATAACTTCAATATGCTTATCAGAAATGCCAATACCTTGAAGACGATAAACTTTTTGAATTTCCTTTAAAATGTAGCGTTCAACAGCAGCGACATCGCTGACTTCCAGAAGTTTCTTCGGCGAGATGGCACCTTCGGTAATTTTACCGCCATTTTTAATTTTATCGCCCTTTTTAACACGGAGGCGCGCTCCGTAGTTGGATAAGTATTCTCTTTCTTCGAGATCACTTTTAATAACAACGCGATAGCGACCACCTGTTTCTTCAATTTCGCTGACCATTCCGGTAATTTCCGATATCATAGATTCGCCTTTAGGAACACGAGCTTCGACAAGTTCTTGAACGCGAGGCAAACCTTGCGTGATGTCACTACCAGCAACACCACCGGTATGGAATGTTCTCATTGTCAATTGGGTACCTGGTTCGCCGATTGATTGAGCGGCCATAATACCGACGGCTTCACCAATACTAACTTCTTTTCCTGTCGCCAAATTGCGACCATAACAATGACGGCAAACACCATCGCGCGTTTGGCAGCCAAATAGCGAACGAATTTCGACTTGTTTAATACCGGCATCGACAATACTGCGAGCAGTCTCTTCATTAATCATCGAATTTTCAGCAATGAGAACTTCACCAGTTTTAGGATCGACCACATCGTGAACTGTATAACGGCCGACAAGGCGATCATATAGTGGAACGATAATGGTGTCGCGACTAGAATCAATAATCTCAGAGACGACATGTCCATGATCAGTGTGACAATCTTCTTCGCGGACGATGACATCTTGGCTAACGTCGACAAGACGACGAGTCAAATAACCAGAATCGGCCGTTTTAAGTGCTGTATCGGCACCGCCCTTACGAGCACCGTGTGTCGCAATAAAGAACTCAGAAACGGTTAGACCTTCACGGAAACATGATTTAATCGGAAGTTCGATGGTGTCACCCTTTGGGTTTGACATCAAACCGCGCATACCTGCTAACTGAGTAAAGTTAGAAATATTACCGCGAGCACCACTGTCCGACATCATAAAGATTGGATTGCGGGAATCTTTTTCGAATTGTTTTGATAAGTCTCTTTGAACCGAATCGCGAACTTCAGTCCACACATCAACGACGTGATTATGTCTTTCATTGTCAGTTAACAAACCCCGATTAAACATCTCGGTGATTTCTTCGACACGAGCATCTCCGTCTTTAAGGAGTTGTTCTTTATCGCTAACGACATTAATGTCGCTGATGGAAATAGTAACACCAGCTATGGTTGCATATTTGAAACCAATGTCCTTCATTTTATCGAGAACAGCCGATGTTTTCGAGGTTCCGTAGCGGCTAAAAATCTCGTTAATAATATTTCCTAAATGCTTTTTAGTAAATGGTGGCACTAATGGTTGTTTATGAATGTATTCAACAATATCTGTTCCTTTAGGAACAAAGAAGCGTTGCATATCACCTTTTAAGTTCCCGGCGCTGGCGTCATTTAGGTATGGGAAGTCAGCTGGGAAAATGAGGTTAAAAATGATTTTTCCAACCGTAGTAATAAGGTAAGAATTATTCATTTCTTTGGTGAATCCTGTTTTTACAAGAGCGCTAGCGCGAATAGCAACACGACTATGTAAATGAACTTGATGTGTTTCGTATGCGAGCACAGCTTCATCAATGCTTCTAAATACTTTGCCTTCGGCATTAGCATATGTCGCAAAGCGTTCATATTCCTCAATATCGCCTTTATCAAGACGCCGTTTACTGCGAGCAGCGAGTTGTTCTTTTGTTTCTTCAAGCGTCAAGTAATAGTTACCAAGAACCATATCTTGCGAAGGAGTAACGATTGGACGGCCATCTTTTGGACCAAGAATATTATTACTGGCGAGCATGAGTTCGAGGGCCTCGTGTTGAGCGGATTTGCTTAACGGAACGTGGACGGCCATTTGGTCGCCATCAAAGTCAGCATTAAATCCCGTACAAACAAGAGGGTGAAGACGAATGGCCCGACCATCAACTAGTTTAGGTTGGAAAGCTTGAATACCAAGGCGGTGCAGCGTCGGAGCGCGGTTTAATAAAACAGGGTGATCGCTAATAATCCGTTCAATAATATCGAAGACGACCGCATCGTAACGATCGATAATTTTATCAGCCTGACGATGGGCATTAACATAATTTTCTTTAATAAGAATGGAAGCGATAAACGGACGTAAAAGTTGGATGGCCATCTCTCTCGGAAGTCCACATTGATACATTTTTAAATCTGGTCCAACAGCGATAACTGAGCGACCGGAATAGTCAACGCGTTTACCGAGTAAGTTTTGACGGAAACGTCCTTGCTTACCCTTTAATGAACTTGATAGTGATTTGAGCGGACGTCCGCCAGAACCGACGACAGGTTTATTTCTTCTGCCGTTATCAATTAAAGCATCCACCGCTTCTTGAAGCATACGTTTTTCGTTCATCAAGATAACGTAAGGAGCGTTCATATCAATAAGTTTTTTTAGGCGTGTATTACGAGTAATAACACGACGATATAAATCATTTAAATCGGAAGCGGCAAAACGGCCACCATCCAATTGCAGCATCGGACGAAGATCCGGAGGAATAACCGGTAAAACATCAAGTACCATCCATTCCGGACGATTGTCGGAATTACGGAAGGCTTCAATGACTTCAAGACGCTTAGATAATTTAATGCGGCTTTGTGCGCTACAATCTTTTAACTTGTTATTAATGTTCTTGAACTCTTCGTTGAGATTTACTTCTCTTAAAAGACGTTTAATCGCCGCAGCACCTTCGCCAAATTCAGCGTTTGTGTATTTAGAAATAAAATCAGAAACGGTGAAGAAATCAAACGTTTCCTGCGGGTTTTGCATTCTTTCAATCAAATCTTCGCTTTTTAAGTAATCAGCGCTTTCTTTGTCTAACATTGGCTGAAACTCGCGAATTGTGGCCACAAATTCTTGACGTGAAGTTCTCTCATCTAAGAATTGACGATAATACAATACATTGCTATTTCCAGGATTCAAGCAAACGTGAGCAACAAAATAATTGATTTCCTCAAGCTGTTTGGGGGGAATATCAAGAATGAGACCAATTCGGCTAGGAATACCTTTTAAATACCAAATGTGTGTACATGGTGAAGCTAGCTCAATATGGCCCATTCTTTCACGACGAACTTCTTTGGAAATAACTTCAACACCACACTTTTCACACGTGATACCTTGAAAGCGAATCTTTTTGTATTTACCGCAGTGACATTCGTAATCTTTGCTAGGACCAAAAATCTTTTCACAAAAAAGGCCTTGGGCTTCCGGTTTTTGACTCCGGTAGTTGATTGTTTCGGGTTTGAGAACTTCGCCATGCGACCATGAACGAATAATTTCAGGGGAGGCAAGGCCGACTTGCAGAGCGGCTAATCTATTAACATTAAACATTGTTTCTACCTCCTTAGCTTAATAACTCAGCCAATTCTTCGTTGTCGCTGGTAATATTGTCAGCAACACCTTCTCT
>JAAZFR010000167.1 GCA_012971835.1 Erysipelotrichia bacterium | reverse complement strand
GCTTCTATGACAACGGATAAGACAAAAATCCCCAGCCAAATCCATATCATAATACTTTCAATTGGCATATTGTTACCTCCATAAAAAATATACATTAAATAATGTACATTAACAATTATAATCGAATTAATTAGAAGCGTATTCTCGATGTTTTTGCATTTATGCAAGCCTGTTTTATCTTAAGTCTATGTAAGCAATCATTTATAATATAGTGTGAGGAAGATATTATGGCTAACGAGAATATTCATCGTCTTAAACGAATTTGGATCGCTATTTTAATGATTGTTAGTTGGGCATTATGTCTTGTTTCGGTTAACTTCCCTGAAGACCATGTTTTGGTCTACTCGCCTATCTTAATGTATGTTCTTTATTCAGTTATGGCTCTTCTTTCCATTGCGGCTTTACTTGTTATTTTTTTAAAAAAACCGCTTCTTTCCGACATCTTAATCGTCGCTGTTCAAGCGTGTTACTTCGTACTATTTGGCATCATCTTTGTTCGAAGACTGCTTGAAAGTTATGTTCTCTTCTTCCCGTTAATGACCATATCACTATTAATTATTGCCGTCTTTTCAATCGTGACTCTTGTTCTTCTTATTATCGGCAAAAAACGAGAAGGATATCTCCTCACTATCTTTACATATTCGTTTTTCACATTGTGCGTTGTCCTTGAGTCATATCCGGTTGCATATGAACAAGTATCAGAAGTGTATGGAAATATTAAACTTGTTTATTTTGTCGCGATTATCGCCGCTTCAATTTTAGGCATTATTAATTCGGTTCAAGCTTACAAAGAATACAAATAAAAAAGTGCCGCAGATTAGCGACACTTTAATGAGTAATAAATATTAGTAAATCGAGTGAGCCCATTCAGGATGATCGATGAATGGATTACGATTTTTTTGATAAGTATCGTAAATAATATTATTACGATTCATTTCGAATTCATCCACGGGATCAAGCTCATGCCACTCTAATAAAGTGTTGAGGTGGCCAAGAGATCTGCCTGTTCCAGGATAAGAATTTACTAAAGTGCAGTTATTATCATAGACAAGGGCCATATAGAAACACGCTCTTGCGACATCGCCTTTATCTTGATCGACGGGTTCGTAAATACCGCTTAGATTGTCACCGCTATATTTACCGGAGTTAAGTCCGCGATAGTCTTTTCCATATTTTCCGCTGGTGGCGTATCCAAAATTGCGGGAGTTACGCCAGCTATTGTTATTTGGCTTATCAGAGGCACGCAAGTGATGAAGGTCAGAGCCAGGAATATCGTTGTTATCAAAGCCGCCATGTGATTTTGCCCAAATATGTTCGCGATCCCAAATCGTGTTGTTATCGCTAAAGCGAGCAGCGCTACTTGTTGAAAAATTATATGAGGCATAGATTAAACGCATATATGGATTAATATCAGAGGCACTAGGGGATAAATTCCAATCGCGATCGGTTTTTGCCATAGCATCTCGTGCACCATTATAACTGAGTTTGGTATGAGGGCTTACCACCGCTTTAAGTTGGGAAGCGGTTGGGTTGCTACTTAAAGTGCTATAGTAAGCAGCGTATTTCGAAGGCATCCCATAATGATTGCCGTTACTTGTTGAAGAATCGCCGCCCGAAGTACCTGTATCGGTGCCTGAAGCTGTATCAGACGTATCGGAAGTTGGATCGGTTGG
>JAAZFR010000028.1 GCA_012971835.1 Erysipelotrichia bacterium | reverse complement strand
CCGTTATACGATATATCTGTCACTAATTCATCTTTTAATAGAGGCTTCAAAAAGGAATTAGAAACATAATCTTCTAAATACTTAACCTTATCTTTATTCATGTTCACCAATAATAAAAGTAAGACTATTTTGATAAAATAATCCGAGCATGATATTTACTCTTAAACCAATAGCGACACCATCGAATTTGCTGAGAAACACTACGTCTTCTTCATCCTTATCAAAGTAAGAAAAAGCGACTTCGAAAGTGTCGGTGTATGGTTTTAAATTTTTAATAAAATATTGTTTAACGGCGTGTTCTAAATATAGTTGATCATAATATGGTTTATCATCTTCTTCTCTTTCGATGATTACGACGGCCGTTTCAAAGATACCTCGAGGTAGCAAAAGAAAGGTTCGATTTATGCCACTAATTCGCATCGAAAAAGAGAAGCCTGAGAGCATAATTCCTAAGATGGTAAAACAGATCCAAACATTTAACATGTTTCGATTTCTTCCCAATCAATCGGCTTGTCCTCGCTCGAAGTTGATGAAGTCATAATACAATATTGTGAATTATGACAGTCGCCGATATAACGAAGATTCGAAAAATAAGTGAAGTTATATTGAATATCAAATTGATTATAACCAGCTTTTCGAATAATAATTCGCATCTCAATTTCTTTTTCTGAAGAATAAAAATTTCTCGGAAAAAAGAATTTTGTTGTCTCGAGAAAACCATTTCGTGGTGTGATAGACATAAGAAGCGAGTTTGGCTCGACATATAGCGGCGTAGCAAAAGTGAATTTGTAATGATTTGATACTTGAGAAACGCCTAGAGAAATGGACCGATAATCCGGCAACATGCTATAAGATAATAGGTTATAAAGCGTTCCCCTTCTTTTTATCAATAAATTAATTGATTCATACTCAAAGGGGTTTTCTGATTCAAACCAAAGCGATGACAAATCAAGATAATAGTAGTATTCGTCTTCAATTATCGATGTAAATCCGTGAAAAACGAAGCGATCTCGTCGCGATGCACACACTCCGTTTTGAAGTTCGATATAGTTATATGGTAACGATAGAAAGTAGTTTTCTTCACTAGGGTAAAAAGTCGTCTCAACGCGAGGATAAGCTTCAGCCTCTTCGACATCATAAATGCCCTTTGACTCGCATGAAAAGACAAAGAGATTCGCTCCCTCTGTCACTGCTTGACCATCTAGGAAAAAGACACGCCTTATATCTTTGCGAATTCCTTTATTAAGATATTCGGTATTTTGAAAAACGATGACCCCTTGAGGATAGCGAATATTTTGGAGAGTTATTTTAAGAATGTATGCTTGATGATCGATAGTCGCCAATGCTGAATATACAAAATTAATTTCTTGCGTTGTTTCCATCGAAAGAGGATATATGACAAACGATTTCCATCCGAGTTTAGAAGGAGAAGACTTGCCAATGACAAGGAGTAAAAACGGTAAGCAAAAAATAGTCATAACTCTTTTCTTCATTGTCATATTCCTAGTCTAAATAATTTAGAAATTGGCACATAGCGATGCGTTTTAGTCGATAATATGTCGATGTTGAATATAATTCAACCCACCAGAACTTGTAGTTATTAAAGAAGAAATCATTGTTAATTATTCGCCGCGACTCTAAATCAAGTTTTCGAAAAGCACTTTCAATTTTGGCGATGAATAAATCATTTATTTCGTTTTTACCATAATTATGACAATTAATAGACATGCTTAAATCGCGCCCGCCTCTTTTTAAACTCGCTGCATCGAGAGCTTGAAAGTATAGTCTTGCAACTTCCTGAGTTTCGGCGCTTAAAGCACGCAGCTTACGCCTGCTCCTTCGTCCTGCCAACTTCATATCCCCCTTCTCTTACTTGATTTGTAAGTAACAAAAAGATAAAAATACCAATTTTTGTTCTAAACGATACAAAAAAGAACAAACATCACTCCTAACAAACGTCTACTGAGTAATGCTTGCCACTTAATCTTTGATTGATGATTGTTTTGGTGTTCGTGCCCTAGTGCTGCTTGCTTTTTCAAAACTGCCCCGTGTTAGAAAAATTAGATAACGACAACTCAAGTTTTTATAAATTTTACATCTTTTTTGAAATGATGGCAAATCGTGAGAAAGGACTTTATAAGCAGCAATCGTTATTTTATAATGTGTTCGTATGATAATTCTCGTCGGCGCTTCCGCAAGTGGCAAAACGGAAATCGCCAAAATATTAGCACGTAAATTTGGAATCGTTAAAGCCATTACGCACACAACTCGCGATATGCGAGAAGGCGAAAAAAATGGTGTTGACTACTTTTTTGTAAGCAAAGACATGTTTAAATCTTTAGTCAACGAAAAAGCTTTTGTTGAAACAACTTTCTATAATGGCAATTACTATGGTTGTTCAAAATCTCAAGTCAGCGATGACAAGGCTGTTATTGTCGACCCGAATGGTTTAAAAGAATTTTTAAAATTGAATGACCCGCGCGTGATTGCCTTTTATATTGAAGCGGATGAAAAAACACGATATCAACGAATGCTATGTCGCGGTGATAGTATGCAAAATGCCCTTAAAAGGAT
>JAAZFR010000027.1 GCA_012971835.1 Erysipelotrichia bacterium | reverse complement strand
AAGACGAAGAAGGAATGATTGAATTGTTCTTTGAACCCATCTTTGATAACTACACCGAAAATAAATTTGTCGTCGTCGACACGCATTGTGATCAAGTTTATGGATATTTTCGTGGCACAATCATGACAAATGATGGCCAAAAGAGTTTTTCTCGAGTCCTTGGTTTTATCGAACACGCCGTTAATCGGTGGTAAAATATTTATATAATGAATGGACTTCGTCTCGCTCAGCTTTCTGATTTAGTAGAAATAATGGACATCGTTAAAGACGCCCAAGAATTTTTAAAAACGCAGAACTCGTGTCAGTGGCAAGATGGAACATCGACTAGTGCCACGGTTGCCGAACATAGCATGAACAACCGCTTTTTTGGCTGGGAAGTAGAAGGCGTGCTTATCGGTATCATTGCCCTTTTAGATTATGACCAAGATTATGAAAGTCTCAAGTCCGGTCAGTGGCACTTTTCTCCACCTTATTTAGCTATTAATCGCTTCGCGGTCAGAAGTGACTATCACGCCCAGGGAATTGCGACGAAGATGCTGCAGGCGGTCGAACTGATTGCACGCAAAAGAAGCATAAAAACGATTCGTGTCGATACACACGAGTTAAATGTTCCGATGATAAATGTATTAACTAAGAATGGATTTTTAAAATGTGGTGAAGTGCTGATTGAAGGAATCAAACCGCGAATCGCTTTTGATAAAAAAATTTAAAAGAATTTTGGCATGTTAATGCAATAAGAATCTCTAAAATTGAATTGATATTTTGACATAAAGTTTCTATTAAAAAGTAATTAATTCAACCAAAGGACTCGCAATCATTTCACGTGGAGTAATGGGTGAACCATAATTGTCGTTGTCATCGATATCAAGATAAATCCCTTGATGATAATATCCAGCCCAAATAAGTTCAGAACAATACCAGTTGGGGTTATCTTCGTTTGCATTTTTAATTGGCTGGACAGAATAGGGCTTACCAAGTTGAGCGGTCATAAAGTCAATAGCGTTATCGATTTCTGTTGAAGTCGCGTTTATAACGCGATAGATACTATCTTCTTTGTCAATCATCCGTGTGGGTGTCAGAATGCTTTGCGCGACACCGACGCTGATTGCTTCGATAAGGCGGACAAAGTACTGTTGATATGTTTCTGAATAGAAGATGCCCTCGACAATTGCCACGTGCCCCGTGATGCCATAAAAACCAGTGGCCTCAAAGACAATATCGCCACGCTTTAATGTTTCTAATATATTTGTTTCATGGTAGTTTACACCAATAGGCAGATTTAAACCGGTATTGTACCAATAATCACTTTCATTGGGATTCGGGTCATATTGATAACCATCATAACCTTGGTAATCAACTGTCGAGCTTGAGGAAGAGTCTTCGCTTGAACTAGTTGTGTCAAAAGATGAATCTTCTGAAGGTATACTTTCGCTTGTGATATCGATTATTGAATCACTGGGATTTGTCGTGCACCCAAAAAGAAGAGGCGTAACCATTAGGATAAGTAGGGATGTGTTTCTCATCTTTTTCATTGTTATACTAATTATAGAAAACAAATTTT
>JAAZFR010000166.1 GCA_012971835.1 Erysipelotrichia bacterium | reverse complement strand
GATGAAAGCGACGGCGAAATGATTATTCCGCAGATTTCTCCATATTTAGAAATGATTGAACAGTTGATGTCATCTGAGGGTCAGCCCGAGATTATTAATGAGGAATCTGATCGTGAGGAATATGATTTCAAGGATGTCATCATTGCTCGCGATACACTTGGTATTGATTTAAACTACACAATTTATTACAACGTCGATGAATTAAACAACAATAACGAGGAAGCAACTTATCGTTTCAGTGGCATCATCATCTATGGTGATTCGGATGACGAATATCAAATTACAGGTAGCCGCAAAATTGAAGAAGACGAAGCTAAAGTCTCAATGTACATTTATTATAGTGAGTTCGTTTATATACACTCTGAATACAAAGAAGAGACCGATGAAACCAAGTATCGCTTCCGCGTTTATGAAAACAAGAATCTTATAAGCGATAGCAGTCTTAAGTTTGAAGAAGATGATGGTAAGCTTAAACTGAAATTAGTTTTTGAGGAAGGTGACGATACATATACTTATAATGTCATGCTCGACGATCAAAACCCTTTATTAATCCTCATTGAATATAAAATTCGTCTCAAAGGTGAACGAAATCGCGATGGAGAGTTGACAATTGAGGTTGTTACCGACGAGGAAAGTGGCGAAACGGAATATGTCATTACTGTCCATCCCAAGGGCGGAAATCCTGAGAATCCCCATCACGAAAATCGCGGACACGGTCAAGGGCGCGGAAATGGCAATGGCCAAGGCAACAATTAGAAACAATAAGCAACAAAAAACTCACGAATTAATCGTGAGTTTTCTTTATGTCTAATATATAATATTAGAATGCCCAATTTCCGTTTTTAAAGATTTGGACTTTCTTGCCATCTTGAGTCGTTGCGACAATCGAGAGATCTTCGCTTCCGATCATGAAGTCAACATGAATCATCGAATCGTTGACTCCCATTTTCGTTAATTCTTCTTTCGTATATTTTTCATAATCTTTCACACAGTTAGTGAAGCCCATGCCTAAAGCAAGGTGGCATGATGCGTTTTCATCATATAAAGTGTTCCAGAAAAGGATGCCAGAATTACGAATTGGTGAATCAAAGGGCACGAGAGCAACTTCGCCGAGATAGGCCGCAAATTCATCCATTGCAATCATTTGCTTTAATAAGGCTTCGTTTTTCTCAGCATGAACCTCCACAGCTATACCGTCTTTAAAGACGACGTGGAAATTCTCAATTAATTCGCCTTGATAAGATAATGGTTTGGTCGAATAGACGACTCCATCGGCTTTTCCCCTTTCCGGCGTCGTGAAACACTCTTCGCTGGGAATATTGGGATTATAGAAAACATTCGAGCCAAGGGTTCTTTCTCCACCACCGAGCCAATTGACATTAGGTAGTAAGCCAACTGTAAAGTCAGTGCCGTTTTCGCTTTGATAATGCAAAGAGGCAATTTTCAATGAATTGAGGAATTCGCATCTTTTCTTCAAATTGGCATTATGGGCGTTCCAGTTAGCAATTGGATCGCCTTTGTCGGCTCTAGATGTATAGAGGATGGCTTCCCATAGTTTTTCAACTGCCTTCCTTTTTGGAAGATCAGGAAATACCTTTTTCGCCCAAGCAACACCCGGGACACCAGCAATCGTCCATTGTTGTTTGTTTTCACGTTCATCGCGATAAGGTTTAAGAATTGGATAGACAGCTTGGCCTACTTTGGCCATTTTCATTTGATTTACCCCTTTAAGAGCATCGGGATCTTCGCTAAGAAGATAAATCGTAGCCGGTAAGGTCTTAACATAGTGTTTTTCTCTTTCAACAATCCAATTAGGAACTTCAGAAAGAGCCTTAATTGATTCTTTTTTGTAGACGATTTTATCGACTGGACTATGCGACCAGCGAACGACAACTGATCTCGCTTTAGCTTTAAAAGCCTCAGCAACAACATATTCAACAAACCGCGGTTGATCAAGCTCCGCATAAATAATAACATCTTGTCCTTTTTGAACGTGCGCGCCGATACGGACGATAAGCTCGGCATATTTGCGTAAAATTGTAGCTTTCATATTCATACCTCTCGTAATTACCGTGAAAGATATTGTATCATAATAGGTGTAAATTTATTAAAATAAATTAGTAAATAGAGGGAGCAAAAAGATATGAAAAAAATGTATAAAGTGTGGGCGATTTGGCAGATTTGCGAAGCAATTATATTATTGGCTGCCGGTGTTTTGACTATCATCTTCTCTGATGATCCCGATTTGTATAAATGGATATTCATCGCGATTGGTTCATTTATCATTCTCGATGGCGTGTTAAGAGTTCTGATGCCTTTCTTTAATAAAGATCCTGGCGACAATTCTCTATTCACTGGTATTTTTGAATTAACATTTGGTATTGTTATCGTTCTCCGCTCACAAGCTATTACCGAAATTTTAATGATTTTTATCGCCACTCTTTTGCTTGTCGTTGCTCCGATTGCGATTGCCGATGGCGTTCTACGTCTGAAAAGAAAACAGGAAACAATGTTTTTCCCAATTTTAGAATTCATTGCCGCTTTACTATTTATCACTGTTGGCGTAATAATTCTTGTATCGATTAACAATGCTCAAAATGTTGTTCTCATTGTCATTGGAGCGATTCTTTGTATCCTCGCCCTAGTTGAAATTGCCTTTACTGTTAAAACACTTTTTAAAGTAAAACAGCGAGACAAAAAAGAAAAGGACAAGGCCGGACAAGAAGAAAAAAAGAAAATTAGAAAAAAAGACGTTATCAAACCTGAAGTAATCGATGTTGAGGAATCATTCCCCGTCGACAAAGTCGAATAGCAATTAAAAAGAGCCAATCACGGCTCTTTTTTTCTTATCTTGATGTTCCTGTTAGTTCTTGAAAGTGAGGAAGTGATTCACACCACTCTGCAAATACTCGCCATTCAATCAGCTTGTGATAGCGTCGTTGAAGATACATCGTTTTTAATTGCTGATAATTCGTTGTCATTGTCGCCCCTAAACAAAAACCGGAAGGAAGCGAGGCGACGATTTCACGCCACAAGGACTTTTTGCGATTATCGTCATCGCTTAAAGTGTGATACTCGCTAACCATTTCATCAACGATTCTCACGATTTCATTATTCGTCTCGCTCACGCATTGAGTGGCAATATCAAACTTTAAAAGACAGTGCATCGTCGATTGCGAAGAAATAAAGTCAAACCAATGGTACCTTTGGGCCTGCTTCCACCAAAAAAGAGGGGCTGTAACATCCATCTGAACTAAAATACCTTTTAGGTAATTATCGTGTCCTTCACCAGATTTACTCGCGCCTAGTTTTGATGCACGCACAAAATCCTTATCAGTGACTTCGCTGGTATCGATAGCAACGCGCATCGGATTTCCTGAAGCCTTAATCGCTCGATCTAATCCATAAACTTGAGTATTAGTGATTTTAAATTCCATGTTCCATTATCTCCATTAGATTTTCAAAAAGGGCTAGACGTGTTAAAGGGCCGACACCGCCTGGTACAGGTGTTTGTAAGCGTACCTTTTGCCCAGGCTTTACATCACCATATAAAACACCATCAATGCGATTGATACCGACATCGACAATGACTGCTTCTTTTTTGAAATTGTATCCATCGACAAGCCATTTTTTCCCAACGGCAGCAACGATTAAATCGGCATGTTCTACGTAAAACCTAAAATCTTCGGGTTTGGTTTTTGAATGGAGAATGGTCACATTAGCACTTTCTTTTGTTAGAAGAGCCG
>JAAZFR010000165.1 GCA_012971835.1 Erysipelotrichia bacterium | reverse complement strand
TAAATTCAAAAATAGAAATTTGATTCGTATCACCTAAATCATTTAAAACACCGAGGCTTTCTAGTTCTTCCATATTCGTATTATTTAATTTGGTTCTCGACAACAAATCTTCTTTTGAAAGAAACTTGCCATCTTTACGAGCTTCGATAACTGAATAAGCGGCAGATTCACCTAAACCATCGAGAACGGTAAAGGGCGGAATGAGAACTCCGCGATCATAATCAACTGTAAAATTGACTGCATCAGACTTATATAAGTCTATATTGCCAAACTTATAACCGCGCTCCACCATTTCTATCGCTATTTTTAAAGTATCATAAATACCGACTTCCTTTGGTTGTAACCTTTCGCTCCGGTTTAGTGTTTTACGACGTAATTCTTCGATTCTGGTCGTAATGGCGTCCTCGCCTTTTAACATGGTATTAAATTCATATTGTTTGCTTCTGACGCTGAAGAATGTCGCATAGAATTCAAGGGGGTAATAAACTTTAAAGTAACCAACGCGAACAGCCATCATAACATATGCAACAGCGTGGGCCTTCGGGAACATGTACTTAATCTTGTTACATGATGAGATGTAATATTCAGGAACGTTGTGAGCACGCATTATGTCAGCTAACTGAGGAGCAACTTTTTTGCCCTTGCGAACTGATTCCATAATCGCAAAAGCGATTTTTGGTTCCAGACCTTTATCAGTTAAATAGGTCATAATGTCATCGCGGCAGCCAATAACATCTCTTAAGCCACATATTTTCTGATCAATCAAGTCTTCTGCGTTATTTGCCCAAACATTTTCGCCGTGAGTTAGAGCAGAAATAATTACTAATTCAGCAAAAGTATTTGGTCTTGTCTTGCGCAAAACACCTCGCACGAAATCAGTGCCGAATTCCGGAATTGCCAAAGCTCCAGTTTCGACTTTCAGGAAATTATTTTTGCGCCCAAGAGACTGATCACTTGAGAAAATTGAAATAACCTTAGGATCATTCATCGGAATATCTTCGACATTTATATTTGTGATTTCACACATCATTTTAAGCGCTAATGGGTCAACGTGACCTAAAAGGTCAAGTTTTAGAAGTGAATCGTGAATGGCTCGATAGTCAAAGTGCGTTGTTTTCCATGTAGATTCCTTATCGTCAGCAGGATATTGAACTGGCGTGAAATCATATACTTCCTTATCATTAGGAATAACCATTATGCCTCCAGGATGCTGTCCGGTTGTCTTTTTGACTCCTGTCAAATGAGAAGCAAGGTAAGCTGTTTCAGCACGCGGAACTGTGTTTGGATCTTGACCCAAACGTTCAAAATAACCTCGCACATAGCCAAAAGCTGTTTTATCGGCAGTTGTACCAATCGTACCAGCGCGAAAAACGCTGTCTTCACCAAGCAATTCTTTTGTATAATCATGAGCTCTAGCTTGATAATCACTTGGAAAGTTCAAGTCGATATCGGGAATCTTTTCGGCATTAAAACCAAGAAAGGTTTCAAAGGGGATGTTTTGGCCATCTTTGATATATTTTGTGCCACAGACTGGACAAAGTTTGTCAGGTAGATCATAACCAGATGAATATTTACTATCGCTTACAAATTCTGAATTTTTACAGTTTGGACATCGATAATGTGGTTTTAAAGGATTGACCTCAGTGATATACGCCATCGTAGCCGCAAAAGAAGAACCAACTGATCCCCGGCTACCAACTAAGTAACCATCTTCTTTAGCCTTGGCGATTATCTTATGAGCAATATAATAGTTGACTGAGTAGCCATTGTTAATAATTCCATTTAACTCACGTGATAAGCGGTCTTCGATATGTTGAGGAAGAGGATTTCCGTACCATTCGCGGGCTGTTTTAAAACATAAAGAGCGTAAAAACTCTTCAGTTCCCGGGATTTTTGGTGCAAATAGCTTGCTTTTTACAGGAAATAATTCTTGAACGGTTTGGGCAATCTTATTTGTATTTGTCACAACAATCTCTCGAGCTTTCTCTTCGCCCAAAAAGCAAAACTCCTTTAACATTTCTTTGGTCGAACGATAATGCTGGTCAGGATTTTCGTAATAAACTTCCCCAGCGCGTTCATATGGATTCGTATTTAAGGGGTGAGGCTTACCACCAACAGCTTTCGCCATGATATAAACATCGCGGTGAATCTTTTCTTCAGGATTAACGTAATGAGCATCTCCTGTGGCGACAACCGGTTTTCCAATTTCATCTGCCGCTTCGATAATATCTTCAATAAACCTTTGAACTTGTTTGTTGTTTTCGATCGAGCCAACATTAACTAGATAACAATAATTTGGTATGGGTTGAACTTCAATGTAGTCATAAAAAGCCAGAACTTTTTTTAAATCTTCTTTATTTCTCGTCCGCGCCGTATCGAAAACTTCGCCATTAAAACATGCCGAACCAAATAACAATCCTTCATGGTGTTTGATCATTTCTCGACGGGGAATCTTAGGAATTTCAGCCAAGTAATTAATATGACTTAAAGAAATAAGTTTATATAAGTTTTTTAAGCCCAATTCGTTTTTGGCTAAAACAACAACGTGGCGCGGTTTCAAATGCTTCAAAATAGCATCATTAGCCTTTAGTTTTGCTAAGTCTGCGTGAGTCATCATCATGTTATCACGGACAAGAATATTTAAAATCGCCAACCATACTTCGTTAAGAATACGCGCATCGAAATCAGCGCGGTGAGCCTCATCATCGTTGTATGATGTGATTTCTAGATTACGGCATAAAGCTCCGAGATTATGATATCTAGCTTCAGGAAAGAGATAACGAGAAAGAGCGAGTGTATCAATAATTGGATTAGTTATTTTTTCTTGTCCATTGCGGTCAAGAGCTTCATTGAGAAATCCAATATCGAACTCTGCGTTGTGAGATACCAAGACAGCATCTTTAATAAAAGATTTGATTTTGGTCAGAACATCTTTTTCGCCAGGAGCGTTTTTGACCATTTCATCAGTGATGCGTGTTATATCGGTAATTTTCTTAGGAATAGGACGACCAGGATTAATAAAGAAATCAATCGTATCCACTACCACTCCTTTTTCAAAACGAGTCGCGCCAAATTCGATAATCCGGTCATATTTTGAAGATAAGCCAGTTGTTTCAAAGTCAAAACAAACATAGGTTGCATCGTGTAGCAAGATATCTTGAGGATTGAATGCGTAATGCAAGTTATCATCAACCATATATAACTCTGCGCCATAAAGAACTTTGATACCTAACTCAGTCGCATGTTTTTGAGCTTCAGGAAAGCCCTGAACAACACCGTGATCAGTAATGGCGATAACTTTATGCCCCATTGACTTAGCTACTTTAATATAGTTTTCTATTTCTCCTACGCCATCCATCGCCGACATTTTTGTGTGGAGATGAAGTTCGACTCGTTTTTCTTCTTCGCTATCTTTTCGCAAAGGATGCATCGGCAAAATATCAATGGTATGGCCCATAACGTAGAGCTCTCCGTTATATTTATC
>JAAZFR010000164.1 GCA_012971835.1 Erysipelotrichia bacterium | reverse complement strand
TTGATGTTCCAATACCAACAGATATAATTTTGCCGGCATTGTTGTCGCGAATAGACATAATCATAAAACCAATCATTTGTGTGCAACAGCCGACGGCTGCGGCTCCGCCAGCGATACCGCCTAAATTAATCGCAACCGCGATTGCTACTGAGGAAATTGGAGCGGTTAATATCATTCCCATAACAGTTGAAATAACGACTCCCATTAGTAATGGTTGGTACGCGGTAGCCGTTTGAACAAAATTTTCTAGTGATTTAACAATAAATGTTAAAGGAACAGTAAACAAAAAAGACAAAGCGGCAGCAACGGCCGCGATAAAAAGAGGAACAATTATTAAATCAACAGGCGTTGTCTTTTTAAAAACGAGACGATATATTTCGATACTAATAACGACGACCATATATGCCATCAAAGGATTTCCGTTAGAAACAGTTCCATTAATGAAAGGCAAGACATACGAACCATTATTAAAACCAAGAACCATAGTCGATATCGCTCCGGCCGCTCCAGCTGATATTATCGCGATTGGAGATAGTGTCTTTAATGAAAGAGCAATACCAATGCCAATACCGATACCCATCAGGCCTTTAAGAATATTGCCAAGACCAGTAAAGAATTGCACGCCACTTAAAGTTCCGATTTGCCCGATAATAACGCCGATAATTAAGGTTGCAAACATGCCGATGGCCATGCCTCCAGTCGTTTTTGTCAGGTAATCCATAAATCGAGCAAACAAACTTTTCTTTTTTTCGTTTGCGCTAATCTCGTTAATTTTTTCGTCTTTCATAGTGTTTCCCTCGCCCTCTATTCATCAAATTAATATATATAAAACTCATCATTTAGCAAGAAAATTTAAAACGCCAAGTCATTAGCGGCTTCTTGCGATTAACTTTCAAACCTCATTGTGCTATTCTTTTATCGATACTATGAATAGAAGAAAAAATGTAATGCTTGAAATCGTTCGTTTCGTCGTCGTGGGGGTAATTGCCACCGTTTTAGATTATGGAACTTATTCTTTGTTAGCTCTTGCTATTCCTGATGCTTGGAATCCGATTATCGAAACGATTTTGTGCACAGCGCTTGGCTTTCTCGTCAGCGTTGTCGCTAATTATTTTCTATCGGTTATATGGGTCTTTCAAAATGTTGATGCAAGTGCGAATGTTAAGTCCAGAAAGAACGTGCTCTTATTCGTTGTTTTATCGGCAGGCGGATTGTTGCTTGGTATGGCGGTAATGGTTGGTTTTGAAGCACTTGCCACCAATACTCTTGCTTTGGATATCAATAACTGGATTATCGATTTTAAAGTTAGCTACTTTAGATCGTTAGCCTTTTGGTATTTTACCATATTCTTCGGTGTCAAAACGCTTGTCATTTTATCGTATAATTATTTTACAAGAAAGAAGCTGATTTTTAAGGCTCCAAAGGAGAACACGAATGAACAAACTGAGAATTAATATGTTATCAAAAGCTGATTCAGTTGATGGGCAGGGTGTTGGTTCTGCTTATTTAGAACAAGTCGCTCTCGTAAAGGAATGCGGCGATGTCTTCGATGTGACAGTCAATAAAAGCGGTTCGAAGTTTGATATTGTCCACGTTCACACGATTAATCCTCAATATTTGTTCAAAATGAACAAGCGACACGTAAATGTATGCTATGTCCATATGCTCCCTGATACATTAGATGGATCAATAAAACTTCCTAACTTTTTATTTAGGCTCTTTAAGAGGTATGTTATTAAATTCTATCGTAAGGCTGATGAAATTGTTGTCGTTAATCCTATTTTTATCAACCCTTTAGTGGAGTTAGGTATTAAACGCGAATGCGTCACCTATATTCCAAACTATGTCTCCAAAGAACAGTTCCATGTAATCGACGAGAAAAAACGGATGGAAGTTCGCGATTTCTACGGTGTTCCCCGCGATCGTTTTGTGGTCCTTGGAGTTGGCCAAGTTCAGACGAGAAAAGGGGTACTTGATTTTGTGGAAACAGCCAAGAAAAATCCGGAAATGTTTTTCGTTTGGGCGGGCGGGTTTTCGTTTGGCAAGATTACCGATGGCTATAAGGAACTAAAAGAAGTTGTCGATCATCCACCAGCAAACGTTAAATTTACCGGTATCGTTAAGCGCGACAAAATGAATGACATTTTTAATATGTCTGATGTTTTGTTTATGCCTTCGTTTAACGAACTATTTCCGATGGCGATACTTGAAGCTGTCAATGCCCATAAACCAGTCTTACTTAGAGACCTCGATTTATATGTCGATATTTTGTTTGAAAAGTACGAAAAAGGTCATAATGTCGAAGATTTTGCTAATGTTTTAGGCGCATTGAAAAGTGACAAAGAATTATATAAAAAAGCTTCGGATAACTCGAAATACATAAGTGAGTTTTACTCAAAAGAACACGTTCGCGAAATCTGGCGTGAATACTATCCTAGAGTTTATCAAAAATATCTTGGTAAAAAACGCTTTCGCTAAATTGTCAGCTCATTATCTCTTTTGCTTTAGATAAAGCATTGCTTTAGAATAGAGATATGGAAAACCGCATCATAAAACGTTACGAATACGAAATAGGCGAATGCGTTCTTCACGAAGAAGGCATGGATATTTTCATTGCACGTCGTAAAGATCGTCTT
>JAAZFR010000026.1 GCA_012971835.1 Erysipelotrichia bacterium | reverse complement strand
TTGGTCGTGGTCTTCATCTTTTTAATCAAACCCTTGGTTTTTATCATTCGGGAGTCGAAAGCAGCGGTGGTGTCACCAATTACTTCTCCCACAATGGCTTTCTTGAGATTCTGGGCCAGTGGGGCCTTGTCGGCTTGATTCCTTATTGTTTGGGAATACTAGCGATCTTCATTATTGATATTTATGTTGCCGCCAAGAACTACAAAGTAGGGATACCGGCTTTAATCATCTTTGGAGCGTTTTTAGGCTATACGACGGTGGAGACGTCAACCTTATTTGATTTAACGATTGAAGGTGTGACAACGACTTCTTTAGTGGCTCTTCCGGCCTTATCTTGGCTCTACGCTTATCGGCATCCTGAGAAGAACAAAGAAATTGTGACAAGTGCAGAAGAAATTGAATATGTAATGCCTTACTATGATGTAGCTAGATTTGAAAGACAAGTTACGAAATATGCTGCTTTATTTTTGTCGATTATCACGCTATTTGCTTTTTATAGTTTTTATCTTAATGGACTTGATATTTATACCTATATCTTATTTATGACTTTGATACTTGTCGTTTTTATATCTTTGCCTCGCACATTAGCAAACGTCTATGAATTAAGAAGCAAAAAGAAGACGGCAATCTTTTGGTTGTTGTTTTCTCTAGTTATTCTTATTAGTTTTGTAGCCTTATTACTCTATATTTTTACCGCATCCCCGTTAGTAGTCATCTTCGCGGTTAAAATCATTCTTATTAATCTACTATTAAGCGAGAAGTTCTTTCGAACTGAGAAGCACTCATTTGTGCATTACTTAACCAATGTTATTGGCCGTTACTTAATTTTATTACTTGCGATTGTAACATCTGGTTCTTTGATTGTCTTTTTGTATCATGGACTTACTTGGTTTATCTTATCGGAAATTGCTGGATTATTAATTATCTTTACAATTCCTTTTATTCGCGAGTTTAATCAAATGAAGAGTCCGATTAATAAGAAGATGCTTTTGCTCTTTGGACGAAGCATTGGAAAATGAACTGAATTTAGCAAACGTTTCGGTAATTTCTGTTTGTTAGATGAAAATGTCATTGCAACATAATGGGCGTTTTTTCTGCTAGTAAATAATAATTTGATGGATTTGTTGCAATGAGTTTGGATAGCGTTTCTTTAAGGTAGGCAGAATAGAGTTCTATCTTTGCTTTGCGCATTCAGTTTACCAGTCCCATTTTCCGTATTCAATGCTATTAAAGAGTTTGCGGGTCCGATAGCCCATCTCCGTCTTATCGATATCATATCGCCCTTTTTCGATGATGAGCCCTCCGAGTTCGAAGTTTGGAAGATCATATAAATCCCTTTTAAAGCCCAGTTTGAGGCGATAGCCGTTCTCTCGCGCGTTAATCACATCGGCGAGGCGATCAAGCGTCTTAAGACGAAAGACATTGGGAATCTTATCAAAGCGCGGGCAGTAGTAATGCGAGTTCATGCATTCTTGCGAACAGCCTTCATAGTCGGCGTTAAGGTAGACCTTTAGGCATTGCGGATTTCTTTTTAACATCGTTTTAATCTTTCTTGCGTCATTATCACAAGCGAGCCCTTCAAGAGCTTTGATTAACGTTTCTTGATAGTCCTTGTCATTGAGCTCTTCATCACTTGCGACAAGACCCAAGCTCTTTTTAAGCGCGGCTTTGATGTGATATTTATCGGGGACGTAGCGGGCCTTGCAGACGAGGATTTTATCAGGAGCGTGCTGAATATAGCTGGCCAGGTCGCCCGAGATATACACCTCATCATCGAGCGATACTTTGTATTTATCCTTTAACACCAGATTGAGCCTTTTTAATAGGAGCGACAGATTGACGTTTGCTAGCAAAGTCCGGTTTTGAAGCACTCTTTTTTCTCCATGGTGGCGAATACCTTTGAAGATGGTGCACGTATACAGTTTCTTTTTATGCTTATTTTCTTTAACGTGAACAAACTTCTCGTCGAGCTGAACGTGAATCGCGGCCTCGTTATTTAATAAAGCATAACGATCTTCGATGATGTATTCACTATCGCGAATCAGGCGATAAACCGTCGACTTGGAAACGGGATAATCCTCGCTTGACCCGTAGCGGCCCGCCTTGGCGTAGGACATCTCGGAAGCGGCTTCGATGAGTTTGATTTTAACATCATGCATCAGCTTGTTCCTTTTAGGAATAGCCAAAAAGGCATCGAGGAGATATAAATAGCAATGATTAATCTCGTCATAGTAGTAGCGGCGTTTAAAAGAAAGCATTCCGATCGAAGTGAGGATCGAACGCGGCTTTAGCTTGATGATTCTTAAGTATTTCGGCCTTTGGCTGGCGAGGCTTCTATCAATTCTTTCGAGAACCTTAGCAAGCTCAGATAAGCCACTTATTTTCAAATCTTTAATATAATCGACAACAAATTGTTCAAAGGAAGTGGTTGAGGAAGGTATAATATCCATGGGAGTTCTCCATATTTTGTCGGCAAAACAATTATAGCGAACTCCCTTTTAATTCGGTTACCTACCTTTATGAAACGTAATCATGAGTTTGACAACATTTGCATTTAATCAAGGTACGGCTTATATTGGATTTATAGCAAAAAGAGTTGAAGAATGAATAGTGACTAACTCATTGCAACAACTTAGGGGCGATGAAGTTTCAAAGAACAACTCCTGCTGCTTCTGATTAGGTATTTCTTGCTTTACCTAATTAGTGATGGTTTAAGGCAGACATCCTTGCTAGGGACGGCCTTAATGCCGATGGCGTTCATAAAGGTAACGCCGAACCTCTCTACCGTAAGCTGGTAGGGAGTTTTATTTTTGTTGGACTTTCGGATGTAGGAATTAATGTG
>JAAZFR010000025.1 GCA_012971835.1 Erysipelotrichia bacterium | reverse complement strand
GGGGAGAGGTTGCTGCTGGAGGTTTTCTTTGATTTCGGCGACGGTCATCTGGCTTATTCCTTGATACCATCACTCTACAAAACAAACGGCAAATAAGAAACCTACGCTTCAATGCAATAAAAAGGGAATAAAAATCGTGAAAGTAGAATTTTTCTTTTCTGTCTCTTGCGAGTGGAATGGCAATATTTTGCCTATTCTTATCAAGGGATTGGCATAATTGGCAGATCGCTGTTGCAAAATTGAAGTCGTAGTTAATACCGCGCCTCCAATAACAGTTAGATTGGATTTCGTGGAGAATAAAAGTATGTTTCTAAATTAAATATTCATTAAAGGTGGCAAAACAAAAAGTATTTCATTTGAAGATATTCTTTCAAATTAGCGGCGTTAAAATAATCTTTCGATTATGGCGATGTTCAGAATGTTGTTTATTGATAAATATCGCGGCTGTGTCCAATGACAATGACAAGAATTACCAGCTTTTCCTCTACAATCAGCCTATTTTTAAAATTATATCTAAAAGATAAATCTTGCCGCTTCTTCTTAAGCCAGCAACTATATTAACTTCGCCTTTTCCTATAAAAGATATGAGTTCGCTAACTTCTTTTGTTCTATTTAAATCCCCCATATCCAGTAAGTCCTTTCTTATAAATATTCTCTAATCCGTAGTAAGCAATTCCGCTCTTATCAATCCTTAATTCCATTTCACCAAGCACAGCAACCATCTGAGGAATTGAACTCTTTGCTTTTTTTGAATCTTTCCATCTTTTCATCATCATCACCATAGTCAATTCTAACGATATATTTTCTATCAAAATACTCAACTAGGAACCCGTGATCAAATTCCACTCTCGACTTATATTTTCCATCAATCGTATCTCCATAATATGAAAGGGCACGGTATACCATATAATTCTCCGAAAACATTTTTGCAACTAAGTAGGCTTCACTTTTCAACTTTAAATTCTATTCATGCACTAAATCTATTAGATCAATATTTGAAATATAAGTTGGGTAAAATACGAATCCTGGTGTTACTTTTTTCATCGTCTTAATTAAAGGTTTTTTTACATAAAACAACTTTTGTAATACCTGGTATTTCTTTGGCATATGCTTATGCATTACATTTTTATTGTTTTTGCATTTTTGTCCGGTTTGCGCGGATAAAAGGAAGTAGACTTGTGCCAATTGGTTATAACAAAATCTACATTTATAAAAATTTATTTAGGCAATTTGAATATGTATAGAAACTGAATACTAATGCTTTAGCTAATTATTTAGCTTTTTAATGAATCAATGGTTGAAATAAACAATTCTTTCTTCCAAAGTTTTAGCCCGTCTTTATCATTGACAAAGTTAGTCACATCTTCTTTAGCAGATTCGTAGTTTGTTGTTTCAAACTTTTCTTTTAATAATTCTTTAACTTTCTCTAATGTTAATGTTTCGCTATCTCCTATTTTGCCACCTGAATTTTTCAGTTTGTTTTCTAAATACTTAATGTTGAATTTGCTACCTTTGCCGATATAGAAGAGATAATCATAATAGTCTCTGCCTTTAACATGATGCTTATATTCTCGACAGAGAATCGCATGAATCTTACTTGCAAATAAAGTCGGTTCGTCGAATATTTGCACTTCATATGGAGCTGGTAACATTTTATATTTGAATTCTGTGACTCCACCGCTAGGATTATCTAAATCTATTTCAAATTTAATCTTAATCTTTTGATTGGACACTGCTCTTTTCGCGTCTTCGCTTTTCGGGAAGAAAGACAACATAAGCATTAATGTATTTCCTTTTAGAAAAGCACTTTGTACTTCTGCGTGTTCATCTTTCTTCTTAAGTTCAACACTCATATCTAAACCATAAGATGCAAATTCTTTTTTAAGAGAAGGAAAATAATTATCTAGTTTGAAATTAGGATCTTTTTCTAATAACGCAAAATCAAGATCTTCACTAAATCTATTTAAACCGTGAAAGATTCGTAGACACGTTCCTCCACAAAAAGCCGCTTTGTTAAAGAAACCGGCGCGAGATAAACCCGCTAAAGCAATTTCTTGGATAATTTCTTTGATTGCGCTTTCTCTTTCCTCATCATTTTGAGGATTATACTTAGCAATCATCGTTTGAATTACACTATTCATGGTCATATTCCTTTCTGATTAATTTAATCAATAAATCTAAATTAGTCTTATTGTATAAAGCCGCTAGTCTAGTCATTAATCTAAAATCACGAGAAGCAAATTCATCTTCATCGATTCGCTTATCGACAAATAGTAATTCCTTTAAATCGTTGATACTTCTTACAACTCTCCACTTGCTTAAAGAATCGCATATCGCCTTTTCCTTAGTCGCAATCTTTACTACATAATCATCACTTTCAAGATAAGTTAGTCCTTCTGAAAAAACATTTGCTGGAATATCGGAATATTCATATCTGCCAAACTTATTAATAAAAGTCTTATTCTTTCTAACATTTAAAGATGCAGATGTAATTGCCACTACCTTTTCTGGTATTAAACCATAATAAGATAATGCCCAATCAAAACTAAGATAGGATGGAGATAATATTGAGGATGCCAAAAAACACGGATTTGCATTTCCATCAGTTTCGTAAATACCTCTAGTAAGCCTAAAAATAACCCCACTAATAGCATCTCTTTTTATCTTATCTAGTGGATTGGAATAATCGCTGTATTGATTCTTTAACATAGATGTTGTATTTATCATATTTGCTCCTCCAAATACAATTATATTGGATTTAGTGGAGATTTCAAACAAAATATGTAACATTCTGAATTATTTATGGGTGTTTTTATGTTTTTCATCATGCGGACTCGGCATGCCTTTTTCAAGGGCGCGCTGCCGTGCCGATTTCTGATTAGACATGACGATCTTAATGGCTTCGAGTTTTTCCTCGCGGGTATAGATTCTTTTGTCCTGCTCGAGAAAAGACTTTTCGCCATGCATCTGATAGAGTTTGACCACGTATTTAAGCTTCGCTAAATCGTAACTGTATTTCTTAACAAGCTTGGTCATCGGGACCTGCTCATCAAGATACTCTTTGATCATCTTCGGCTTTGTGTCCATGGTTAGTTTCATGAAAAAAGTCC
>JAAZFR010000024.1 GCA_012971835.1 Erysipelotrichia bacterium | reverse complement strand
TTTATGGCAACCCCGAAACGACAAGTGGAGGAAGGGCTTTGAAATTTTATGCCTCCGTCCGAATTGATATTCGCCGCTCTGAAGCAATAAAAGATGGAAACGACATTGTCGGTAATACCGTCAATGTTAAAATTGTTAAAAATAAAGTCGCCCCGCCATTTAAATCATGCAAAGTCGATATCGTTTATGGTAAAGGCATTTCCAAGGAAGGCGAAGTTCTCGACTTATCAATCGACATGGGCTTAATCAAAAAATCAGGTTCATGGTATGAATATAATGGCGAGCGAATTGGACAAGGTCGCGAAACAGCTAAAGAATTCTTAAAGAATAACGAGACAATATTTAATGATCTCGTTTCTAAACTTAAAACCGGTATTGTTAGTTAGTTATTGTTTAATTTTCTCGATAACTTCTAGATAGTCATTTACTAAAGCAATTAATTCTTCTCGATCTAAATTATGGATTTGATCCTTAACTTGTTCAACAAGAGTTTTTTGTTCGATACCGATAAGATAGTCGGTGCTGACATTAAGAATTTTCGCAAGTTTAATAAGCGTTTTGACATCCGGTTCGCGAACACCGGCTTCGTAATTACTAATCGTTTTATCGCTTACACTTAAAAGAGCCGCTAATTCTTTTTGTTTAAGACCCTTTTTTATTCTGGCAATTTTTAAATTCGTAAGCACACATACATTTTTAGCAAAAGAACGGTGTGATGCAATTTTTCTTTATTAATACCTACAAAATGTAGAAAATGAAGCAATAATAAGAACGAAATGTTATTGCAAGGGCAATAATATTCCTCGCCTGATATAAATGATATAGTCTGACAGCAATCAATTTTGTCTGCGACGCTATTTAATAATTCGCCAATAAGGTCACTCGTGAGTATTCTTTGTTTTATTTCTTATATTCATTTGATAAAATACACTTGTATCGAAAGATACTTATTACCATAGATTCTTCGTAGTCTCTCTTATCGGATAGTATCCGTTATAAATAAACGAATCGGTGATATTTTTATCCCACGTTTTAGGTAATAATTCTGTTTTATTTGCTCTTTTTTACGTTTTTCCGTAGGAAGAGCGCTCCGTAATCGAAATTAAACTACCAAGGAGGTAATTATTATGGATCCATTACTAGCCACCATCCTTATAATTGTCTCGGCCGTTGGCGGATTGGGAATCGGTATACTTTTAGTCTTTATCGTTCCTGCATTAAAAGCCAAAAGCGCAAGCAAAAAAGCCGAGAAACTTATTCGCGATGCCGAAATCAAATCTGAACACATTGTCAAGTCTGCGCAAATCGACGCCAAGCAAGTCTCTTATGAGATGAAGCTCGAAACCGAAAAAGAACTTAAAGAACGAAAGGCTGAATACCTTGTTTTAGATAACAAGTTATCGCAACGCGAGGCTAATATTGATCGTCGCGATGCCCAATTAATCGCCAAAGAAAATGTTCTTGAAGAAAAAACAGAAACGCTTAATCGTCGTTTGAAAGAAGCAGAACGCAAAGAAGAAATTCTTCAACAAAAAATCGATTCGATTATTCAAGAATTAGAAAAAGTCGCTCAACTATCCGTTAATGAAGCTCGCGAAGAAATCTTTCAAAGAGTCGAAAGCAAACTATCCAAAGAAATTTCTGCTTTTATTAAAAATAAAGAAGACGAAGCCAAGGATACGGCTCAAGATAAAGCGCGAGAGCTATTAGGTCTTGCCATCAATAAATATGCTCAGGAAGTGACAACCGAAAGAACTGTTTCTGCCGTCTCTCTTCCGAGTGATGAGATGAAAGGCCGCATTATTGGCCGTGAAGGTCGCAACATTCGTTCATTAGAGCAATTACTTGGCGTCGATTTAATTATTGATGATACTCCAGAAGTAATTACCGTTTCTTGTTTTGATCCTATTCGCCGAGAAATCGCGAAATTGACTTTAGAACGTCTAATCAAAGATGGACGCATTCAACCTGGAAGAATTGAAGAAGTTGTTGAAAAAGTCAAAGTCGAAGTCGATGAATCAATTCGTAAAGCAGGAGAAGAAGCGGCCTTTAAACTTGGGTTGCCAAGAATTAATAAAGAGTTATTAACTTATGTTGGCCGGTTAAAATATCGGACCAGTTATGGCCAAAATGCCTTCGATCATGCCTTAGAAGTGGCTTATCTTGCTGGTATCATGGCCGCTGAACTCGGCCTTGATCAAAATCTCGCTAAACGGGCAGGATTACTTCACGACATCGGCAAATCAATGGACTTTGAAATCGACGGTTCGCACGTTGAAATTGGTGTCCGTCTTGCTAAAAAATATGGCGAGCCGGAAGTTGTTATTAACTCAATTGAAAGCCATCATGGTGATGTAGAGCCAAAATTTGTTATTTCTCATTTGGTTGCCGCAGCCGATACACTATCTGCTGCACGACCAGGAGCGAGAAGTGAAACGGTTGAAAATTACATTAAGCGAATTGAAAAACTCGAAACCTTGTGTAAATCATATGAGGGCGTATATCAATCATATGCCATGCAATCAGGACGCGAGGTTCGCGTCATGGTTATTCCCGATAAAATCGATGATTTAGCAGCATATAAACTCGCTCGTGACATTCGCGAAAAAATCGAAAATGAACTGACATATCCTGGACAAATTAAAGTTTCCGTCATTCGCGAGTATCGCGCTGTGGAAACAGCTAAGTAGTTTTTGTTAGAAAGTACGTTAACTAATGAGGATTCTTTTTATCGGCGACATTGTCGGCCGCAATGGTCGACAAGTCGTCAAACGTCACATTGATGAGTTGATTGGGAAATATCGCATTGATTTTGTTATTGCTAATGGGGAAAATGCCACGCATGGCAAAGGCTTAATTGAAAAGCATTATCTTGAACTAATCGATGCAGGAATCGACACAATTACCTTAGGTAATCATTATGCTCGTAAAAGCGATATTCGCCGCTATATCAATGAAGCAGAGTGTCTTGTTCGCCCCTTGAATATTTTATCGACACTAGGGGGATTTGGCAGTCGTCTTTTTGAAGTAGATGGCATTGGAATTAGAGTAACTAATCTTTTGGGTACGGCTTTTATGAAAGAAGAAGTTAATCATCCATATTATGCGCTTAAAGATTTATTGGCTGAATCGAGTGAAGATGAAATACATATTGTCGATTTTCATGGCGAAGCGACAGCGGAAAAAATGGCATTTGCATATACCTTTGATGGACAGGTGAGTGCTATTCTTGGTACTCATACTCATGTCCAAACGCGCGATTATCGCATCCTTCCCAATGGGACAGCTTATATTAGTGATGTCGGAATGTGTGGAGCCTATAATGGTGTGATTGGTTTTAAAAAGGAAGAAGTTATCAATCGGACACTCTTTGGGCAAGATGATTTGTTTCAATTAGACGATGGTGATCAGTCTTTGTTATCTGCGGTTGTTATTGATATTGATAATCAAAGCAAAAAAGCCAAGGAAATATTCCCTATATACTTATTAGAAAATGGTAGAAGCGATGACTAAGAAAAAAATTATTTCTAAACCAAATATCGATGAAGCGCGGCTCCGACAAAAAGTATTGCCAGTTCACGATTTTAATTATTTTACTTCGAAAACAATTCAAGAGTTTGCTAAAGGTAAAAAATACTATATTCGCACATATGGATGTCAAGCAAATATGCGTGATGAAGAAATTGTTGCCGGTATCTTAGAAAAAGCCGGATTTCAAAAAACGAATAAGACCAGTGAAGCAGATTTTATTATGCTTAACACATGTGCGGTCCGCGAAAATGCTGAAGATAAAGTACTTGGTGAATTAGGATCACTTAAAGCACTTAAAACGAGTAATAAAGATTTAATTATTGCTGTTTCTGGATGTATGAGTCAACAAGAGCATGTCATCGATATGTTGCTTATAAAATATCCACAAGTGGATCTCATTTTAGGCACGCATAACATACATAAGATCATCGAACTGATTGATATTCATCTTCGCGATAATTGTCGCGTAATTGATGTCAAGTCCCGACCTTTAGAAATTGTTGAAAAATTGCCTTCTATTCGTAACTCAAAACACAAGGCATTTGTTAACATCTCATACGGCTGTGATAAGTTTTGTACTTATTGCATTGTGCCATACACGCGTGGCCAAGAACGAAGTCGTTCTAAAGAAGAGATTCTTAATGAATGCCGTGAATTAGTTAATAATGGTTACCAAGAAATAACTTTGCTCGGCCAAAACGTTAATTCATATGGCAAGGATTTTAAAAGTGATATTACATTCGCAAAGTTGCTTGATGAAGTAGCTAATCTCGGCATTCCTCGCCTCCGTTTTTTAACATCACATCCCTTTGATTTTAGCGATGACATCATTAATGTTATGAAACGACACGATAATATCATGAAGTATTTCCATTTGCCGGTACAAAGCGGCAATAATCAAATATTAAAAGCGATGGGACGGCGATACAGTCGTGAAAAATATTTAGAGATTGTTTCAAAACTGCGGGAGCATATTCCAGAAATAGTGCTTAGCACCGATATTATTGTCGGTTTTCCAAATGAAACCGAAAGTCAGTTTATGGATACGGTATCGTTAGCAAAGGAAGTCAAATTTGAAAGTGCCTTCACCTTCATTTATTCCCCTCGGCCAGGAACGCCAGCAGCACGCTTAATCGATAACGTTGATAAAAAAGACAAATCAGCCCGCTTTCAGATTTTAACCAAAGCTCTTGAAGAAACGATTGCTGATTTTTCAAAGACAATGGTGGGCAACACTTATCGAGTTCTTGTTGATGGTTGGAGCAAAAAAGACAAAAAAGTACTATCTGGTTATACTGAATCAAATAAACTAATCCATTTTAAAGGTGATGAATCATTGATTGGTAAAATCGTCAATGTTCGCGTGACTGCATCTCATGTTTACTCGATGATTGGAGAATTGGTCAATGACTGACCTACAAAAATCACTTCTTACACTTAAAGAAGAAATCAACAATAATGACCTTGTTAAAGAATATTTTCGCATTCGAAATCTTGTGGAAAAGAATGAAGAAATAAATTCTTTAAAGAAGAAGATTAACGATGCCCAGGTCAAATTATCACTAAGTATGGGCGAACAAGAAAATCATAGTGCGAATAAGAAAGTTTATGAACAGCTTGTTATAAAATATGAGAGTCATCCTCTAATTGCGAACTTCTTGAGTTTACAAATTGAGCTTCGCGTTTTTTTACAAAATATTGCTGATTTGCTAGAATAATGTGGCATTACAATAGATATTTAGGTGAATAAAATATGATTTATGTTATTACTGGACCAACTAATACGGGCAAGGATCGCATTGCAGTCGAACTTGCTAAAAGAATTGGTGGAGAAATTATCAACGCCGATGCTTTTCATGTATATAAACAGTTGAAAATCGGAACAAATAAACCGCAGGAAGACAAGTTTGAAGGTGTTAAACATCATCTCTTTAGTTATATTGATATCGATGAAGAATATTCGATCGCTCGTTATCAAAATGATGCACGAAAGATTATCGATGATTTAAACGCAAAAAACATTCCCATTATTATGTTGGGAGGAAGCGGACTATATATTAAGGCCGCTTTGTATGATTATCAGTTTAATCAAGAAGAGACAATCGATATGTCGAAATATGAGCACATGAGCAACGATGATTTGTATGCTTCTTTACAGGCTTTTGATCATTTTTCAGCTACCAAAATTCATCGAAATAATCGCAAAAGAGTGATGAGGGCATTGGAGATTTTTTTGAGTCAGGGTATTAAAAAATCAGAATTACCCACTCATAAAGATAAGCCTTTTTATCAAGCGCTGTTTTTTGGAGTTGATTTTGACCGCGGTGATTTGTATATGCGCATCATGGGCCGAGTTCATCGTATGATAATGGATGGTCTTTTTGAAGAGGTTAAATTATTGTTGAAGAAGTATCCTTCAAGCCTTCAAGCCTTACAGGCAATTGGCTATAAAGAAGCAATTGAATATCTTAATGGCAATCATAGCGAAGAAGAAACAATCAATAAGATTGTGACAAATACTCGACATTATGCTAAAAGGCAAATGACTTTTGTTCGTCATCAGTTTGTTGTTCATTGGATCAAAAATGTCGATGATGTATTAAGGATTTCTCAACATGAGTCAGCGGCTTAATCGTTTTGAACTTTTAGTAGGTAAAGACAAGGTTTCTACTTTGAAAAACAAAGTTGTTCTTATTTGTGGTCTGGGAGGAGTAGGCGGAACTTGTCTTGAAAGTTTAGCGCGATCAGGAGTAGGAACATTTATTATTGTTGATTATGACATAGTCGATGTCACTAATCTCAATCGTCAAATACTCTTTGAATCAGCGGATATTGGATTGTTAAAAGTCAACTCAGCTTCGGAAAAATTAAAAAGAATTTCCCAAGATATTACGATTTACTCTTACCCCAGGAAAGTCGATGTTTCTTTGCTTTCCATACTAGATAAGCATCAGATCGACTTTGCAATTGATGCAATTGATTCGCCTTTAGCGAAGGAAATTTTAATTGAATATTGTCTCGCGCATAAAATTCCCTTTATTTCTTCGCTTGGAATGGCTAATCGTCTCGATCCAACTGCTGTGAGAGTTGGTAACCTAAGTGATACAAAAGAAGATCCTTTGGCCAAGAAAATGAGATTACTACTCAGAAGAAAGCTAATTAATTTAGCGGATATTCCTGTAGTGTATTCTTTTGAAAAACCTCTTGTTTCCGGACCAACTTTGGCTTCAGTTATGAATGTTCCTTCGGCTGCGGGACTCGCTCTTGCATATTACTGTTTAGAAAATCTATTAAAATAGCGTCTGCTATTGTAAAATTTTAATATATATTAACATCAGGAGGTATTAGCGGTGGCCCTTTTACAAATTAACGAAATCGCAAAAATTGCCGGCATACCTGCCGAATATCTCGAGCCTTATGGCAAATATAAAGCCAAAATCGACACGAGCGTTTTTGAATTTTTTAAAGATGCCCCTGATGGCAAGGTTGTTTTAGTAACTGCCATTACTCCGACAAAAGCCGGTGAGGGAAAAACGACGACTTCAATTGCTTTATTAGAAGGAATGGGAAAGATTAATCAAAAAGCCATTCTTTCTTTAAGGGAACCATCCCTTGGTCCTGTTTTTGGAATCAAGGGTGGTGCAACAGGAGGCGGTTTAGCTTCGCTTGACCCGAGAGAAGAGATTAATCTTCATTTCACTGGCGACATGCATGCCCTTACTTCAAGTATCAACTTGATTGCAGCAATTATTGATAATCATATCTTTCAGGGAAATGATTTGAATATCGACCCTAATCGAATCGTCTGGAACCGAGCCATGGATATGAACGATCGTTCTTTGCGCGACATCATTGTTGGTCGCGGTGAGAAGAATGGTGAAGAAAGAAGAGACGGATTTGTAATTACCGTCGCATCTGAACTTATGGCTATTCTTTGCCTCGCTAATGATGCCGAAGACTTTAAGAACCGAATTAAGCAAATAATTGTTGCCTATAATAAAAATGGGCAGCCGATTCGTCTTGAAGAATTAAAAATATCGCACGCAATTATGAAACTAATGAAAGAAGCTCTTAAGCCAAATTTGGTGCAAACAATCGAAAATAATCCCGTTCTTATTCATGGTGGGCCGTTTGCAAACATCGCCCATGGCTGCAACTCGCTAATCGCCATCAAACTTGCTCGTAAACTAGCACCTATTTCTATTACTGAAGCTGGTTTTGGTTCTGATTTGGGAGCAGAAAAGTTTTTTGATATCGCCTGTCGTTGCGGAGATATTAAACCTGATGGTGTTGTTATGGTCGCAACCCTTCGCGCTTTAAAAATGCATGGTGGACAGCTGCTCGAAAAAATTAATGAAGAGAACGTAAGTGCATTGCAAAAAGGGGTCGCTAATCTTAAGGTTCATATGGAAAATATTAAGAAATTTGGTGTTCCGTGTTTGGTCGCAATTAATCATTTTGCAAGTGACCATCAAAGTGAAATCGAAGCGTTGGAAAAGTGGTGTAAAGAGAATAATTACGAAGTCAGTTTTCTTGATGGCTATCTAAAAGGTGGTGAAGGAGCGACTGATTTAGCGTCTAAAGTAGTTAAAATGCTAAAAAATGAGCCATCTTTTTACAAGCCTTTATACGAGAATGAGCTTAGCGTTGAAGAAAAAATTGAAAAAATTTGTAAACAAATTTATCGTGCCGGCAAGGTGGAATTCACTAGTAAAGCCAAAGAACAAATCGCTAAATTTAAACAACTAGGATATGGACATTTTCCAGTATGTATGGCCAAGACTCCCTTATCACTAAGTGATAATCCTGAAATGATAGGCGCACCCAAAGGGTTTACGATGACAATTCGTGAATTAAGTCTTTCAGCTGGAGCTGGTTTTATTGTTGCGCTTACCGGAGAAACGCTAAGGATGCCCGGACTTCCCAAAATTCCATCGGCTGTTTTGATGGAAGATTTACCTTACTAATTATGCAAGTACCAACATACCAATTATTCGATATTGTCGAAATGAAAAAGGAACACCCTTGCGTGAATCGCACCAAACGATTTCAAATTGTGCGGGTTGGTGCCGATATTAAGATAATGTGCTTGGGCTGCGGAAATATTATTATGATGACGCGTTATGATTTTAACAAAAGAATTCGCAAGGTCATCTCTAAACAATCAGAGATACTCAAGATTAATAAATAACATATTTAGTTATTGAGACTTATATATCGGTGTATGAACAATGTACCGATCTTAAAAATTGATGATCTCACCAAATCCTTTCCTTTAGGAAAGCAAGAATGTATCGTCTTAAGACATATCAATCTGTCTTTTTTTCAAAAAGGCATGGTTTTGCTGTCTGGCAAATCCGGATCAGGCAAGTCAACTCTTTTAAATCTCATTGCCGGAATTATTAGTCCGACTAGTGGAAGTATTATATATAAAGAGGTATCGATTTCAACATTCAAGGCGAAGGATTTGAATCGATATCGCAATCAAGAAATTGGTCTTGTTTTCCAACATTACAATCTTTTTGAAAAACAAAGTGTACTATTTAACGTCATTTTACCTCTCCTTATTGCGGGAAAAGGTATTTCAAAAGCTTACGAAGAAGGACGTCGTTTATTATCTCAATATCAGATGAGTGATTTTGCTGATAAGGAAGTAGAAAAGTTATCCGGTGGCGAAAAACAAAGAGTAGCGGTAATGCGAGCAATTGTAAATAATCCGGCTATTGTTCTAGCTGATGAGCCAACCGGAGCACTTGATCGCAAAAATGCAAAAATAACTCTGGCTATGTTAAAAAATATTTCTCAATCGCGACTAGTGATAATTGTTTCGCATGATATCGAGTTAACCATGCAATATGCTAATCGCCATATTGCGTTAAAAGATGGGATATTAGCAACTGACAAAATTGTAAAAAGAAATGTGTAGATTGAATAATTGGATTGAAAGGCTTGTCTTTAGCAATCTTTGCGAGGGTTTAACCAAGAACATTATCCTTTTTCTTTCATCTCTTGTCAGCTTCACATCCTTGTTGTTAGCGGTAGGATTTTATGTTGGTTCTAATCAAACTCTTGATGAGACGCAAAATAATTTGATGGATAGTGAACTCTTCGAAATCACGAAGAAAGAATATGTAAATAGTTCTTCCTCACCTATATCTTTAGTTAAGATGACAAGACCGACGAAAGACGAATTGTTATTTTTGTCATCTCATACTCCATCAGCGATTATTGGCAATAATTACGGTAATCTATTTCCCGGTAATTTTCGCCTCACGTTTAAGACAGAGGAAATTGAAAATGTCCAGTTCACACCAATTTACAGTTTTAAGTCTTTACGACAAAAAACACATTTACTCATTTACGGGAGCGAACCTAATCAAGAAAGTCTAAAAACGGTAGTAATAAACGAGAGCTTTGCAAAGCAAACTGGTCTTGATAATGATGAGATTGTTGGTCAATATATTGACGTTAGTATAAAAAGCGAGGTTTCAATTGTTAATCAACAAGGACAAGCAATTAAGGACACTTTCCATTATGAGGGGAGCTTCAAAATTGAGGCTGTTTATAAAGAACTTTCCTTTCTTAATTCACCGAAGATGTTCTTTTCATATTGTTCATTAGAAAAAGCGCTCGCTGATTATGAGTTAAAAAACATTAGCGAATCACTCAATAGCAAAGTAGATGGGCAAAGCATTTATGATTTTATCGATAACAACCATCCTTTGAGTCTCTATAGTTATCATCTTTTTGTCATAAACAATCAAGAATTCGAGGCAGCGAGTAGACTTGCTAAACTTCTAGATGATAGCGATTCAGCTATTTCCTTAAGTTCCAATTCGTTGTTAATTAGAGACACTTATCGTCAGTTGACGAACGCAGCCCTTTTCTCGATGCTTATTTTTGTCGTTATTGCCTTGGTGGGCACTTGCTCGATAATGGCGATTGGAGCTTTTTCAAACTATGTTTCGAAGAAGAAAGAATCTGCTATTCTGACATGTTTAGGAGCAAGTAAGAAAAGTATTTTGCGCCTTTTCTTTACTCAAACATTTTTCGTGATTGGTGTTAGTTTATGCTTGTCGTTTGCGGTAGCTTTTATGGGTGAGGTTTTAATAAATAAATTACTATTCCATTCATTCTCTTTTGAGAAATTGATACGCATACCATTAACAAAATTCAATAATGTGCCTTTCGCCCTTGAGATAGTTGTTTTGCTTGGGGGATATATCATTAGTTTCGTTTTTACGTATATACCACTTGCTATGTATAAGGGTTTTTCTCTTGCGGACGAATTACGAGAAAATTGATGATAAAACTAATTAATCTCGTAAAAACTTATGGCACACGGAATGTGCTTAATTGTTTGTCTTTTCGTTTTCCAAAAAATGGATTGATTGGTATCGTCGGCCCATCAGGGTGTGGCAAAACAACCCTTTTAAATATTATGGCAGGTATTGATGAACCAACAAGTGGAGTTTGTCTTTTTAAAAATCGCTCTCTTGCTAATATGAAACCGATTGAAAAAAGTGCTTATCGTCTTGTTGAGATCGGATATGTGTTTCAAGATTTTAGGCTATTTGATAACGAAAGCGTTCATGATAATTTGGCTCTTCCTTTGGAAACGATGAGTAATGAGACAAAGGAAATAAAGAAAAGACACATCAATCATTTACTGGCGACTGTCGGTTTATCAACAAAAGCAAAGAATAAAATCAACACTTTGTCAGGCGGAGAAAAGCAAAGAGTCGCCATCGCACGATCACTAGTTAATAATCCGTCAATTATTCTTTGCGATGAACCCACTGGGGCACTAGATGAAGAAAATGCTACTTCGATAATGAAAATCTTAATAAGATTGTCGATTCGGCAATTGGTCATTATTGTCTCTCATGATGAAAAACTAATAAAGCTATATTGTGACTCTATGTTGCGAATGCTCGATGGACAAATCACAAGTTTCGTCCAACTTTCTAGCCATCGCGATACCAGTGGAAATATAATCCATAACCTAGTAAAGACTAAAAAGAACGGCTTTATTTTGCCTTTAAGTGTCATGATTAAGCGATCTCTAACCATCATAAAAACTAGAAAGAAGCGGCTGATATTAAACAATACAATTATGTCTCTTGGTTTACTGGGCGTTGGCTTATCGCTTATCATGGCTTTTTCTATTCAAGAAAGAATTATCACTAGTTTCTCACAGGTTATTGATGACAATATAATCGTAATGTCTAACCAATCAAACGCCAACTCGATTTCGACAGCTTACTCCGCAAGCTTTGAAAACGTTAGTAAAATCAAGGATAAATACTCAGTATACCTAAAAGGTATTGGAGTGTCTTATATGGTAAACTTCGAGACGTTTTTCCAAGATCGCGATGAACTATATATTTCATCGACAGCATATAAAATTATTCTTCCTCGTTTTACGACACGACAAATTAATGACTTCTGTTGGCTCGAAGGAAAAGATGATGAGCAAGTAATCCATCCAAAACTTAGCTCGGTGATGAGCGATGATGACTTAGTGATTGGTCTTTCATATAATGAAATGATCGGTCTTTGCTATTCCCTTCGCATTGAAAGAAATTATTTTTCTCTCGGCGAGTATATTAATCGCGAACAACCCCTGGTTACGTTAGGCATCGCCAATAATGATTGGCAATACGATGATGAGCAAGTTTTTCACCTTGTCGGAGTTATCGAAACCGACGAGCCACGTTTATTCCACACAAATTATTTATGGAGTGAATATGTTTTTGAAGAAAAAATGAGAATACCCACCATTGATAGTCAAGAATATGAATTTCCTTGGCAAATGGCAAAGACGTATTTTCTTTCAACGATTGACCGACCAGAGATTTTCATGGAAATGACTCTTTATGACCGCAACCTCCATGATTTTGTTTTTGAACGGGCGGGACCAGATTATCACTCTTCTCTTTGTCCGATCAGCGGACCATGCTTCCTTAATCGACTCCTTGTGTATCACACTGATAAAAATGCGGTCAATATTAGTGACGTTTATTCGATAATTTATAAAGAAACGAATATTGAAAATTGCATTTTCGCAAGTAGAGGAGGCTATTATTATCATCCTAACTCTTTCATTGCTGGATTTGCTCGCAATACTTTTGTTTCATTTAGTAAATCGCAAATTGAAAAAGCGACGGACGCTGATTGTCTTATCGACTCAGAAAACGATAATATCGAGCTAGTTCCTCCCCCTGGAGTTCTTCAAGGAAGTATACAAACAAGCTTGAATGGAGGACTCGGCTTTTCAAGTAATATAAAAGAACTCATTATTGGTCGTATTCCGGAGTCCTTATCAGAAATTGCTGTGAGCCAAGGGCTCGTTGATTCACTCTTTTTAAACGAGGAGGTGATTGGAAAAACGATGCAAATTGCCGTTAACTATAATATTAGACGTTACGATAACGATCGAATCGAAAAGCAGTATTCGATTAGTGAAGTTACCGTTGTTGGTATTACGAAAAGCGACAAAGTGCGACTCCATCATCATCCATACTGGACGATTGGCTTCTTCCAACTTATGGCTGGAATGAGTGCTTTTGAATTAGTTCCTGAACATGTACTTTTTACAACTTCGACAAATAAAAATAGCGATGAGTTGATTGCCAATTTAAGTAGCAAATACAGCAAATATCAATTTTATAATCCAATGAAAGTGATAAGTGAGGGAATTGACGAGACAATGTCATTTTTACAAATTGCTCTCTTTTCATTTGCATCACTTGCCGTTTTAACTTCCATCTTTCTCTTTTTCTTAGTCATGTTTGTTACGATCGAGGAAAACAAAAAGGATATATCATTAATGGACTATTTAGGCATTTCAAGAAGCGACATTCGCCGATCTTTTATTGTCTGCGGACTAATGATGTCTTCACTTGCATTTATTTTATCAAGCATCGAGATAATTATTGTTGATTACATTGTTAATCACATCGTCGGAGGATATGTTGGAACTGTTGTTAGATATCAGTTTAATCCCATTCCTTTAATCGTCATTCTATTCGTGTCAATCATCATTGCTTATTGTTCGACTTGCCTCGCCTTCAATAAGCTGTATTCATCGAAACAAAATAAACAAAAAATGTTTAAAATAAATTATAAAAAAAGATAGAAAAAATCATCAAACAATGTTATTATATGGCGGTGAGTTATTGTATTCACATACTATTGTAAGAAAGGTTAGGGTTTCATGAAGGGAACAGTCAAAATGTTCAATAAGGAAAAAGGTTACGGCTTCATTCATACTGAAGAAAATACCGATGTCTTTTTTCATTATTCTTCCTTAGTCATGGACGACTACAAGACCGCCGAAGTTGGCGAAAAAGTAGAATTCGATGTCGAGGAATCTGCCCGTGGCTTAAGAGCTGCGAACATTAAGAAGATTTAAGATACGAATTAAGTCATTGAACATGTAAGCCCTAATAATTTAGGGCTTTTTCTTTACTTACTTACTATCTATTCTCGCTTGTTATATAATAACAATGCTTATTTATGAATGTAGGTGATTATCAATGCCTTTAAAAGCTGGTATCGTCGGTCTTCCAAATGTTGGTAAATCAACATTATTTAACGCCATTACAAATTCGCAAGTTGAGGCTGCCAATTATCCTTTTGCGACAATTAAACCTAATACCGGAGTTGTCATCGTACCTGATGAAAGGCTCGATTATCTTTCCAATTTGTTTAAACCATTAAAAACGATTCATGCTACTTTTGAATTTTATGATATAGCCGGTTTGGTTCGTGGTGCTTCAGATGGCGAAGGACTCGGCAATCAGTTTTTGGCTCATATTCGCGAGTGTGATGCAATCGTGCAAGTTGTCCGTTGTTTTGAATCTTCGGAAATTATTCATGTCGAAAATAACATTGATCCTCGCCGCGACATCGAAATAATTAATTATGAACTTGCCATTGCCGATCTCGAGACTGTCGAAAAGCGCATTGCTAAAATCGAGAACAAGGCAAGACTTGCCAAGGATAAAGATGCTATTTACGAAATGTCTATTTTATCTATTGTCAAAGAGGATCTAAAAAAAGGAATATCTTCGCGTAATTCAGCCTTGTCTTCTGAACAAATTGCATACGCTAATCGAAACTTCCATTTATTAACACTTAAACCTCTTATATATGTCGCGAATGTAAGTGAAGATGATTACGCAAATTTAACTAAGGCTCATCATTATCAGGAAGTTTTGTCAGTGGCTCAAGAAGAAAAGGCCCAAGTTATTTCTGTTTCTTGTGAAATTGAGTACCAACTTTCACTTCTATCAAAGGAAGACAGACGCGATTTTCTTAAAGAAATGGGGGCGAGTGAATCTGGTTTGGATAAAGTTGTAAAAGCAACATATCGCCTTCTTGATTTATCGACGTTTTTTACTGTCGGCGCCGATGAATGTCGAGCTTGGACATACAAAAATGGGATGAGCGCTTCACAATGTGCTGGAGTTATTCACACTGATTTTCAGAAAGGTTTTATTAAAGCCGAAGTTTATAGTTACGAAGCGATAATTGAATATGGGACTGAGTTAGCAGTCAAAGAAGCTGGTAAATTACGCATCGTAGGCCGAGATTATATTGTCAAAGATGGCGATATTATGTTTTTTAGATTTAATGTCTAGGAGGTAAAAGATGTATCGTATCGGTTATGGAGAAGATATTCACCGTTTGGTAGAAGGCCGCAAATTAATTCTTGGCGGAGTTGATGTTCCTTATCACAAAGGTCTTTTAGGCCATAGCGATGCCGATGTTGTGTGTCACGCATTATGCGATGCGATGCTCGGCGCCCTTGCTTTAGGTGATATTGGAAGTCACTTTCCGGACACTGATGAGAAGTTTCGTGGCGCCAATAGTATCGATCTTCTAAAGGAAGTTAATATTCTTATTCACAATGCTGGATATGAAGTTAACAATGTCGATGTCTCGATCGCTTTAGAAAAACCTCATTTAAGACTGCATATTTTGGCGATGCAAAAGAAGATCTGCTCAGCTATCAATGCGCCAATTTCTTGTGTATCGCTAAAAGCGATGACAAACGAAGGATTAGATTCTATTGGTCGGGGCGAAGCTTGCCGAGCTATCGCGGTCGTCTTGTTAAAAAGGATTTAATATGTCAGCTCGCATTCGCTTCAGTTCGAAAGAAGGAAAGCACCTAAATTTGTTTGAAGTACGTCGCGCTTTTATATCTTATCTAGTGATTAAGAAAATGAGGGGATCTTTTGTTTTTCGAGTTGATAACATAAATCAAAAAGAGAGTAATAACCTTACGAATGTAATCGAAGCGGTAAGCGATTTAAATTGGTTAGGTCTCATTCCCGATGAATCAAATTTTAATCCTGACCCTCGTTACGCACCATATATGCAAAATGAGCGTCTCGATATTTATCAAAGATATATTGATACCCTAATTAATATGGGTGTGACATATAAAAATGCGCTTTCTCATCGTGACGAGTTGTCAAAACGAATTATGCGCCCAGCCTTATACTTAAAAGCAAATAACTTTTTGGATGATTTTATTCTTGATTTGAAACAAGAAAAAGT
>JAAZFR010000023.1 GCA_012971835.1 Erysipelotrichia bacterium | reverse complement strand
GGAGATAGACATTTTTTGATTCTACTAGCGACGATAGAAACGTTTACTGACTTTTGTCCGATACAAAGTATAGTTTAAAGTACAAGCAAACGATTAGGAGAAAAATTATGAAAATTGCCATCTCGACCGAAACAACTGTCGATTTAACTAAAGAATTATTAGCCGAACATGAAATTCACACCGTACCTTTTACGATTGTGATGGGCGATAACGAAGTAGTTGACGGACAAATTAGTCCCGAAGAGATTTTTGCGTTCGTCAAAAAAGAAAACATTCTTCCCAAAACAAGCGCCGTTAATGAGTATCAATTTGAAGCTCACTTTAAGAAACTATTAGAGAAGTATGATTACATTATTCACATTTCACTTTCAAGTGAACTAAGTGCAGCTTATGGCAATGCCACAAATGTGGCCAAAAAGTTAAATAACGTAACAGTTATTGACTCACGTAGTCTTTCAACTGGTATTGCTTTACTGTGCTTACATGCGCAAAGACTTGTATCGGCTGGCGAGAGAGTTTCTAACATCATTAACTCACTATATGAAAGAATCCCCTTTGTCCAAGCCAGCTTTGCCTTAGAAAAGGTCGATTATCTCTTTAAAGGTGGCCGTTGCTCACGTTTAGCTTTTATCGGCGCGAACCTCCTCGGTATCAAGCCGCAAATCATCGTCAAAGAAGGTAAAATGATTCCGGGCCGTAAATACCGTGGTAAGATGATGCGAGTGGTTAAACAATATGTCGAAGATACTCTTCAGTATTATAACAATCCTGATTTAGACCAGGTTTTTCTGACTTATACAACGGCTGAAGAAGAAGTGCTTGAGATGGTTAAAGACATCCTTAAAGAACGTGGTTTCAAGCGCATCGATATGACAAGAGCGGGTGGAACGATCTCCTCGCACTGCGGTGAAAATTGTCTTGGTATTCTATATATCAACGACGGCGATAAATAATAATTATTTATAAACTAAAAAGGCATCGATTCGCTCGATGCCTTTTTTGCGTATTTAGTTAAACTTATTTGCTCGGGGCAAAGGCCATTAAGCCTTCCAAAACGCCACCGACAATAAGAAGGACGCTCATCGCGATAACCGATCCGCCAAGTTTAATGCTGGCCGGGTAGTTGGGATTTGCTTGTCCAACAAGGGTTGGCATTAACAAGAAGATGATGCCGGCAGCGACAAAGAAGACAGCGATAGCACCTAGGACAATTCTTTGTACCTTTAAAGGAACAAAAGCCAAGATAACAAGTAATGAGCCAATGGCTAATAAGAAGAAAGCGACAATAACGGCGATTGCTGGATTACTTTGTCCGTAACCCCAGACGACTTGATAAAAGTTACCGATATTGCTAGCAACACCAGTGCCGGTGTAGTTAGGAACATATAAGGCGACAGCGGCGCCAAGAGGCCAAACAATACCTAGTAAGGCAAGAACGAGAATGTTTACGAATGGAATTAGTTTTTTCATTTTTGAGACTCCGTTTCCGATCAATACAAATAAATTGTATGCGATACAATACTATCTAAACAAACGCCAATTTTCAATAGCCACTTACTTTTTAGGTAATAAAAAGATAGGAATCGCGATAAATAATGTTTAATAATTGTCACTTTTATTAACCATTTATTCTACATATAATATATATGTATGTACGAGGAACAATTATGAAAAAAATCCGTCAAACACTTTTCTCGCTTTTTTCGGTTCTCATTCTTTCGTCTTGTGCGGGTGGGACCGAAGTATTCACTTTCGAAGACTATAAGAAACCAGATCTCGATTATGTCCAAGATTTTCGCGTTTTACAATTAACCGATATTCACTTTGGTTTAGCGACCAACTTCGCTGAAGAATGGGTTTACTTTGATAAGGTAATTAGCCAGGCTGACCCCGATGTTATCATTATGACCGGTGATATGTTTATGAACGCCTCAGTCGATGTTGTTAATCGTCTTTATACCTATATCGATAGTCATGATATTCCTTGGACCGTTACCTTTGGTAATCACGACCGTCAGGGATTTTATACTCCCCAGTTTATCGAGGGGCAATCAACTTACGACAAATACGATAATTGCATGTATGTTGATCCTGATGACGATATTAATGGTCATGGTAATCACTATATTAATCTCGTCTCAGGCACTGAGGTTGAATGGCAGTTATTTATGTTAGATTCTGGTTCATATTATCGGACAGGGGCAACTTATAAATATGATGTCATTCACGAAGATCAAATCGCCTGGTATGAACATGTCGTTAAAGAGACAAACAAACTAAAACAAGATGTCGATGATTTTTCATTAATCAACCCTGCTGATGTTATTCCCTCCGTTGCCTTCTTTCATATTCCCTTATTTGAATATGTTGATGCCTATGAGGCTTGGGAAGCATCGGGTTTTGACGAAAATATGGGCAGTGGTGTTTATAACGATTCAGGTGTTTGGCATGGCCACTATAATTCTGGTTTCTTTGCGAAGGCAAAAGAACTGAATTCGACCAGGGGCATGTTTGTCGGGCACGACCACACGAATAACTTCGCCATTAATTATCAAGGCATTACCTTAAGTTATGGCGTTAAAAGTGGACGCGGCATTTATCACGATCCAGACATGATCGGCGGGCAAGTCGTCGTTCTTTCCGATGATGGCACAATCGATATTGAGCGTGTCTTTGTGGCGTATTAGGAGGCAAGACCATGAAAACGAAAACATTATTTATTGTCACCAATATCTTGCTCTTCTTTTTTGC
>JAAZFR010000163.1 GCA_012971835.1 Erysipelotrichia bacterium | reverse complement strand
GCTGCTTTGACGGCCGCGTGTTTTCCAACTTTTCCTGATCCGGAAATAATGACGCGCTTATCTTTTAAGGAGTCATTGCGGAATACTTTGAGCATTTCGGACACAAAGTATAAAAGACCATAACCAGTCGCTTCTTTACGACCGAGTGATCCGCCATAGGCGATGCCTTTACCAGTAAAGGTGCCGACAAAATCATTTGATAGTTTTTTATACATGCCATACATATAACCGATTTCACGAGCTCCAACTCCAAAATCACCTGCAGGGACGTCGGTATCTGGGCCGATATGACGGAATAATTCGGAAACATAGGCTTGGCAGAAACGCATAATCTCTTCATCGGATCGTCCGCGCGGACTGAAGTCAGCTCCACCTTTACCACCGCCCATGGGAAGGCCGGTTAAACTGTTTTTAAATGTTTGTTCAAAGGCTAAAAACTTTAAGATGGATAAATTAACTGAGGCATCAAAACGAATTCCGCCTTTATACGGACCAATCGCTGAGTTAAATTGAACGCGCCATCCTTTATTGACTTGGACTTTGCCCTTGTCGTCAACCCACGCGACACGGAAAGATATAACTCTTTCAGGAATAAGTATTCTTTCTAAGATAGCGTATTTTTCAATTTTAGGCTCTTGATCGACTAAATAGTCCATAGAATCAAAAAATTCCTCGACCGCTGAGATAAATTCCGGTTCGAAGGAATATTTTTTCTTCACATCTTCGAATAATTTGTTTAAATAACTGCTTTGGTACACTTTCGTTTTCCTCCTCACGCATGGTCGATGGGAGGACTTATCGCGCCTTCCAAGACGCATGAATAATCGTGTATGTCGTACTAGTAATTATAAATTACCTCATAATATATTATACTGAAAGCGCTTACTTTACAAGGTCTAAAAGGATGAAGCCCGATTCATTATAAAAGAATCGAACATCCTCACAATGATAAAAAGATGACCGCGAATAAAATGAATTGATGTTTAGACTTCTTCTCGTTTGTTTCCCATAAAGAAGACGGCAATCGTTCCTGGACCTGAATGGGAACCAATAACGGGACCAATATAGCTATACATCAAATCTTTGATTTTCATTTTCGCGCGAATTAGACCGCCAACTTCTTTGGCTTCGTCTAAACAATCGCCGTGAGCGATAAAAACAACTTGCTCTTCGGAATTAACGATTTGTTTTCCCATAATATCTATCATTTCCGTTAATGATTTTTTACGACCGACTACTTTATGAAGCACAGATAATTTACCATCGTATGTCACGTGCAAGATTGGCTTGACACCGAGAAGAGTTCCAAAAAAAGCTGCCGTGCCGCTTAAGCGTCCGCCTCTTTTTAAAGTCCCTAATTCTTCGACCGTAAAAAGATGGCGAAGATTATACTTATTTGCTTCGAGCCATGCGGTAACTTCATCAATCGATTTGCCTTCTTCTTTTAAAAGAGCTGCTCTCCAGACGAGATAACCTTCACCGAGTGAGGCGCTTAACGTATCGACGGCAATAATCTTACGATCCG
>JAAZFR010000162.1 GCA_012971835.1 Erysipelotrichia bacterium | reverse complement strand
ATATTAATGTCGCCATAAGGCGTGGATTTATCAATGGTCATTTTTTACTCATTAAGGGTAAAGGTAATATTTACCTTTTTAGAAATATAACATAACTCAAAAATATTTCCAAGTTATATATTAAGTCGACGAGGATAGTATATTCCTTTCAACATAACTTCTCAAACTATTCGCAGGGTTGAGTCAAGAGCTTTTAAATACTTGGTGAGTGCGTCTTTATGATGACCATAAATAATTAATTGATGGTTTCCTAATGGCTTTAAGAGCAGTTTTTCGAGCCCTTCATTCATCCTAACAATAATCTGCGTGCGACATAAGTCGTCGCGAGTTGTATTTTCAATAATCTCTCCTTCTTCGATATAGGCGCTTTGCAAGTTTGCAGAAAGACGAAAAATGGTGCATGGACCAGTCTGCATGGTGCCGCGAATGCCAATGCCTAGACCAGATTCAAAGTGAGTCATGAATTCCTTTTTTAAACACATGTTTGCCGGAATCGTACAATGAGCGAAAACAATACTTTTTTGTTCAAGATTAATACTGCTAGGATTAGCTTGAAAGGCTGGCAAGTTTAACGATTTTTTGACCAGATGCATACTTAAAAGAATCGGTAAATCACCTTCACAACCAGCAACGATTCCTTCCTCATTCAAAAGAGCTAAAGCAAGACATGCCGTATTCTTATAGGTTTTTAAAAGATCAAAGCAGCGAATCGTAAATCCTTGCAAATCATGCCTATATACTAATTGTTTAATGGCGCTGTAAATATGAAGTGCTCCCTCTAGATAAGGGCTATTTGCAGCCATTTTAGCAATTTCTTCACTCATATTCGCCTTTTCGTAACATTTCTTAGTAAGTTCATCGTTAAACTCCTCAAAAGATATATCAACAAAGAGGACTTGATACTTATTCTTGGCGTAATCTCGGTCAAGATTTGAGGCGATAAGCCAATCGGAGGGCTTGCCAATTACTCCTAAACGAAAATATGAAGCTTGGCTCTGCTGATAATCAATAATGATTTTATTTAGTGTCGAGGTCACCTGCGCAACATGTCCATGAATAATTGAATAAGGTAGTTGCTGATTGCCCAAAAAGGCTCCTATTTCCAAAGCCGCCGGTAAAGAATTTCGCTTGTCAGTCGTTAATAAATAATATGGTGGCTTATAATTTTCAAAGCACTTCAAAAAAACTTCTTCCGTTCCGCCTGTCTCGATTAAAAAGATATTAATCGGCGTTTCTTCATTTTGAATAAATTCGATATTCAAATTACTCGCTAAAGTACTTAAATAGACGTTTTGCTCTTGATCTAGTTGCTCGCCATTAACACTTAATAGGGAGCGAAGAGGGACAATATTAATTTTTTTCATGCTCTTATTATATAAGAAAAATGGGAGCTAAAAAAGAAAAAGCCCGGCGGCTCGCTATTCTCCCCGGAAACCGGATACCTTCGCCACTACGGTGCTTAACTTCTGTGTTCGGGATGGGAACAGGTGTGACCACCGCGCCATCGCCACCAGACTT
>JAAZFR010000161.1 GCA_012971835.1 Erysipelotrichia bacterium | reverse complement strand
GTTTTTTAATTGGCACAATTATAAACATTGTTTCAATTCGTTCGATAGTGGGTACTTTGTGGTTTTCTATTTCCTTAGGTGCGACAGTTATTGTTTTTATAAGCCATCTGCTTTGGAAAAAAGCGAAAATTACTTCCATCTCATTGGTTGTGATTGTTCTTATAACATATTCGGTATATATCGAATTTTCTACTAGTCCAATTACTGTCTTATACATGTTCCCTGTCGTGACAATCATCTCTTTCTACCTTACCGGCCGGGCAAAAGGCCTAGCTTTTTCGTTCGCAGGTTTTGTGATAACAATACTATACTTAACGCTTCAAAAAAGAATATTTGGTGTGAACTATCATGACCCTGGGGCCTTAACTAATTTTATTCTCGGTTCCTCTTTTTCCATCGCCTTAATATTCTTATATGAATTTTCATTAGTGTCCGCCAACAAAAAACAAATTCTCACCAATCGCGCGTTAGAAGAATTAGCAATAACCGACTCATTAACGGGTTTAAATAATCGAAAATGGATTGACAATGAATTTTCCTTGAGGCTTGAAAAAGCAAAAAAAGGACAAGGTTTTTCAATTTTCATCATCGATTTTGACGATTTTAAAAAAATCAACGACGAGTATGGACATGTCGCTGGCGATCAAGCCCTCAAAGCTTTTTCTAAACTCGCCAAAACAATCCAACATGTTAAAGTCGGAAGATGGGGTGGCGAAGAATTTATATTTTTCTGTGAAAGCGCAAGTTTTGAAGAAGCCGTAATATGCGCAGAAAAATTAAAACAAATTGTTAGTGAAAACGATTTCTTTCCCTTGCACAAAATCACAATTAGCATCGGAGTAGCTTCATATTTAGATGGCGATACGATGGTTTCGCTTATGAACCGGGCCGATAAAGGGCTTTATAAAGCAAAAGAGCAAGGAAAAAATACGATTTCCTTTGTTGATCTTAAAGACGCAGATATCAAAAAGAAATAACCGTGAATTATTATTCACTTATCAATCTATAAATAAACTATGACTACATTTATTTGTGGTATGTTTCGTTGCGATTAATTTTAAAGGCCCGATATATCTGTTCAAGGATGATGACTCTTGTCATTTGATGCGTAAAGGTCAATTTGCTTAAGGTAACGACTTCATTTGCTCGTTTTTGAACTTCTGGACTTAGTCCGAGCGAGCCGCCAATTACGAAGATGATTTCCGAATTGCCTCTAACAAAGAGACTATCGACAAACTTCGCAAATGTTTCGCTATCCCGTTGTGGGCCATTAAGATCAACAGCAACAACTAAGTCTTTATCTTTGATCTTATGGAGAATTTTCGTTCCTTCTTTAAGTTTAACTTTCTCTTGCAAGGCTTTCGACATCTGGGGAGGAGCGGGTTCGTCTTTTACTTCAATAATCTCAATCTTTGTATATAAAGAAAGACGGTTTTTATACTCTTCTAATGCTACTCGCCAGTATTCTTCTTTAATGCTTCCGACAGCAATAATTTTAATTTTCATCTACTTGCCCTCCTTTAATCATCGACCATTGATTTGCACAATGGATTCGAATCC
>JAAZFR010000160.1 GCA_012971835.1 Erysipelotrichia bacterium | reverse complement strand
CCGCTATTAATTACTGAATCGATTAAGGTTTTTGTTAAATTGGCATTACCATCATAGAATTCATCGACACTTAAAGGGCGATTAATTCCCGCTAAATGAATAACGAAGTCCGCGATATCAATAAAATGTAATAAGTCATTTTTAGACGAATTTAAATCGTATGGTAAAATCTCAAATCCTTTGTTGTCTAACTCGATACAAAGATTCTTTCCTATAAAGCCATTTGCGCCAGTAATTAGAATATTCATAATTTACCTCGTTCTTTATTATATATTGTTGTATTGTTTCGTGCTTACCTTCTCTCTTTGTAAAACATTTCCCGTGTTCATTCAAAAATCATGATTGATATGCATTCCGCGTAACATATAAGGGATTAGCTTGTTCGTTTATAGGCTTTGATGGCGATTATGCTATACATAAGGTTAATTATTTGGATGCGGTGACTCTTTCTAACTCAACTATCATGCGCCTACACGAATAATCCAACGTGAATTCTGGATGTTCAGCAAAGTATGTGTAATTGTTGCTCCCCATTGTTTTTCTTTGTTCGATGGATAAAGACATTATTTTTTCAATTCCAGCCTTGATTCCCTCAACGCTTTGTTCACAAAAAATAGCGCCATTAGCATTTTCCAAGATTTTCCTTCCATCTCCAGATAACATGCCTAAAATTGGGCGTCCAAGTTTTAACGTTTCAATAACTTTTTGAGGAATCATTTGGGAAGTATATGAATTATTTAGTAGCGGGATGAATACCGCATCTGCTTTTTCATAATATTTTATTACTTGATCAGCCGGTAATCGTCCAACTAACTCAAAGTAATCTAATAAATTAAGCTCTTTTATTCTTTTATCAAGTTTAGACAACTCGCTTCCGCTTCCAACAATCGTAACTCGCAGTTTATTCTTGTCTTTTAAAAGGGCAACTGCATCGGCAAGCATACTGATGCCAGTGAATTTTGTAACGGATCCGATATAAACTAGATTAAAGATATTTGAATTATAGTGTTCTTGAGATAGGAAGGTTTGCGTACTCAGTGATGGTTGATATATAGTTTTCACATCAATATTAAGATGTAAAATATTTTTGAAATACCAGTCAACAGAAGGCGAAGCAAATGCTATCGAATCGACTTTTGAATACGCATCTTTGCTGATTTTTAACATAATTTTATAAAACCAAGTGTTTCTTGAAGTTGTGTTTGTAGCAATTAATGATTCTGGCCACAAATCTAAGCCATAATGAAAATGTTTTAGTTTGTGTTTCTTACAATATTTATTCGCAGAAATGATGGTTAATATGGGCGAGTGGACATGAGAAAACACGACATCGTACTTGGATTTATGCTTTCGCAAGAAAGAATTAAACCCAAAATAAAATGAGATATATTCCATTATCAAAGAAAGCGTGCTTTTTTTCCGAGCGCGGTTTTTAATTCTATAAATCTCGACACCATTAACAAACTCATGTCGCATATTGAGATAATCAGGTAGTATTCGCCCATATCCATAACTTGGTCTTCCTGTTAAAATAGTTACTTCGTGCCCGAATTCGACAAGTTTTTCTGCAATGTTCGTAATGGAAAATTGTTCAGGGTAGTATCTTACACATAGTATCAAGATTTTCATTATTCGCTCCTCTATAATTAAGTCAAAAAACCAATAATTTGAATTTTTATCTTAATTGTTTCTGTAACCACTCAATAAGAGACTCTTTTTCGGTTTTGAGTTTAGCAAGATCTATTCGAACGGGATAAGAGTAAATATCGTTTGCGCCGACTCTATCCAGCAACTTGCTGCGCTTTGTTTTTGAAAATAACATGGCATAGTTTCCGTAAGCCAGAGTTGCGACGCAGGCATGCACACGATCAGAAAGCGTAAGTTTTGAATTTGCATAAATATCAACATAGGACTGTGGAACATCAGAAACAAATGAATTTGAATATCGGAATACCTTATTTTTAAGCATCGGTGAAAACCGGTGATCAGTTCGAATAATATCATATTGGTCAACCTTAACTTGCCTGTCTTTAGCGGGGAAAACACTTAATGCATATACTAGAGCATCAGATATTCTATCTGTTTTAGCGCCAATTCTTTTGATAAAACCATTAAAATCAAGTTTCCAATATTGTTCATTAAAAACGAAATTATACTTGGGTATCAATTGATTAGATATAATGATTTTTGGTTCAAAAAACTTATCGAAATTAAGAGTCAAAAGATTAGGAAAATCTAATTTAAGTGGAGAGTGAGTTTCGGGCAAAAAGAACGCAAAATCAACTCCATCATAGATGTCAATGCCAAGAGTTAATAGTTTACCGTATGCATCGCTATCTCGCGTTGTAATAACGATGGGAGGATACTCTTTTAAAAACGCTCTAATTTCCGTAAGAAATCTTGGGTCACACTTCATAAAACCACAAGAAAGAATGGCATATTTTTTACCTCGGTTCTTTAAAGAAATTATCGTTTTCGACCAAATTTTCAAAAAATCACGCGACAAAACTGGACCAAGAAGAACAAACATATCAGCCTCAACATGTTCAATTAAGGGTAAGGATTTTTTAGGGTTCCCTTTGCGTTTTTGCGAACGGATGATTCCTGCGGGTTGGTCAAAAATGGCGTTAACATTTGCTTCTCCAAAAACTTTCTTCAAGACATAATCTGCTCCCAAATTAAAAAAAGCATTTCCAATGTTCGTCGCCCAATAACCAGAAACATAAGCCACTTTCATAATTACGCTCCTTGACCTTTTTTGCGGTTAATCGAACCGTTCTCAATCGTTTCAAATAATGGTTTTAGCGCTATATCGGCATCATATTTAAAACTCTCGTTGTAGTTATTCATTTTAATAATCATGTAGTGGGGTAAATTGGATTCTAATTTTATAATACAATCCCTAATACTTTTAGCACTTCGCGGAGTGCAAAGATATCCATTGTAACCATCTTTTACTATTTCAGAATTATATAACCAATCAGTTGCAACAATTGGCAAGCCCGAATAAAACGCATCAATTAAACAGCCAGCGAAACCCTCCCCATGATAATATGTTGGAAATAATAGTGCAAAGTAGTCGGAAAGAATTTGGGTCGCCTCATTGAATGGGGCAATTCCTTTATACTTAACAAAACTCGAATAAGGTGCAATTTTTTTATTAAACTCACTTTCGAACTCGATGTCAATCATACCGTAAATATCGAGAAAATATCTTGGATTCTTATCGTCATTCATTGATACAACTGCATCAATCGCTTCAATAATACCTTTGGACGCAGTCACGCGCGAAAAAGTGCATAGTTTTATCGTACTTCCCTGTTCAAATGTTTTAAGTAGTTCAGGATTGATGCGCTTAATTATTTTGAAATTAGGGATAAGCGAAACATTGCTTATTCCACGCTCAATAAGTGATGATTTCATGTTTTTTGTTTCAACAAACAACATTTCGTATTTTCTAAAGATTTTTTTGTAGCGAGGATTCTCATCAACAAATTTCGGAAGAAAGCCACCAATTACGAAATAAACAATTTTTGCTTTTTTAAAAAGCAACAAAAAATTATAGAGTTTGGAAATTACTCTAAGTCCATTATTCGCAGGCATAATGATAATTACATTGCTACGAAAAAATAAATTTATTGTTTTCAACAAAACTCTTAATGGACGCTTCTTCCATTGGTTTGTATTCACGTGTTTAACATTCTTCAAACCATACCTATCTTTTATCTTATTAAGTACATAAATTGTTTTGATAGCTTGTCCATCAGCGGGATTTTTGCCGCCTAATTGACCCCATAATCCGATTTTACATTTTCTCATTAATTCGTCCATTCTATACTCGATAATCATGTGTGGTTCGTAATTTATTAAAAAATAACGAAAATATTACTAATTGTGGTATAAAGAACATTTTACTACATAAAACCTCAAATGTCCCATTGCTTTTTTGGATATTGTAGTCGCTATACAGTATCCATGTCTTCGTTAATGCGAAAGACGAAATACCATCTCTAAAAAGTCTTAAATAAATTTAACCTTAGCAATTGTCTTTTCATTCCCTCAATACTAAGTCTTTCAGTATTGTGAGAAGTATACTGTTGTTCAACATCCAAAATTGCTTTACCTTTAGAAATATATTTGTCATAGTTCAAATCTCTATTGTCAGCCTTAATTCTAAAGAAACCCGGTAAATCTTCGGCTCTAGACATTTCTTCTGATGTAACTAGCACTTCAAACATTTTTTCCCCGTGACGCATTCCGATATAAAGCTTGCCAACATTAGATTTTGTTAAATCTAAGATGGCATCAGCAAGCGTTTCTATTGTTGCAGCTGGTGCTTTTTGAACAAACAAATCGCCTTGTTCACCATGTTCAAACGCATACAAAACCAAATCGACGGCATCAGTGAGGGTCATCATGAATCGAGTCATATCAGGGTTTGTGATTGTAAGTGGTTTACCAGCGTGAATCTGATCAAGAAACAATGGAATCACGCTTCCCCTGCTTGCCATGACGTTTCCGTACCGAGTTAGACAAATGACTGTATCATCAGGAAGCATTTGTCTCGATCTTGCGATAACGTTCTTTTCCATCAATGCTTTTGTAATGCCCATCGCATTAATTGGATATGCGGCCTTATCCGTCGACAAAAACACAGCTTTTTTAACATGGTTTTCAACGCAAGCAGTTATAACATTGTCACTTCCAATAACATTCGTTTTCATAGCTTCCATTGGGTAGAACTCGCAAGATGGCACTTGTTTAAGAGCTGCAGCGCTAAAAACATAATCCACACCACGAAAAGATCCGCGGATTGATTCGTAATCCCTCACATCGCCTATATAAAACTTGAGCTTCTCGCTATTGAATTTTTTCCTCATGTCATCCTGCTTTTTTTCATCGCGAGATAAAATCCTAATTTCTTTGATGCCCGTGGATAAAAACCGTTCCACCACAGCATGCCCAAAACTGCCCGTTCCGCCAGTAACTAATAATATTTTGTTTTCAAAATTCATAATATTTCACCTTTTGCATAACCAATTATAAATAACATACTTTTGTTGCGCAATTAATCTTGAACGACACAACCTCTTGTCACCATCTAAATACCGACTTCTTACTTTCGAATAACTCATAATGCTCTCGAGCAGTTGCGTCAATATCATACCTTAATGAGTCATTCATATTATTTTTTGATATTAATCGCTGATCATCTAAACTTTCAATCGCATTACTCATAAGTTTGACAAAACCCCATTTATCATTAATCTCAAATAAATACCCATTTCTTTTTGTGTCAATAATGTCAATTATTCCTCCCGTTTTTGAGGCAATTACGACTAGTCCGGCAGCCATTGCTTCCAAAATGGAAATTGGGTTTCCTTCGTATAATGAGGGTAATAGAAAAAATTTATGAGATTGCAATAAAGTGCTAACATCTCTCCTCATGCCCATAAAAGCAATATTGCCATTCACACCTAGTGTACTCGCCTTTTCTTTGGCGGTCTCAAGCAATGGACCATCACCAACAAGAGTTAGTTTTGCGGTTGGGTGAGTTTTTACTAATTCAGCAAAGGATTCAATCAAAAAAAGGTGGTTTTTCACTTCGCTAAATGAACCAACATGAATAAAATCATTTAGTCGGTTTTTTAAGTCTGTATTGCATGAAAACTTCATTACATCAATACCATTATATATAACCGGATGCACCGATAAATTGTATTTTTCTTTTACCGTCTTTGAAACTTCGGGAGAGATAGAAATAGGCGTTATTATCTGCCGATGAAACATGCATTTAAGTATTGCGCTCGGAATAATTCTTGCATCTTTTGATGCAATGCTATGAATTGTATAAAAAACTGAGTAAGGGGCTCTCCTTTTTAGCAATCCCGATAGAAAAAGGGTATTAACACTTGCAATATGAATGTGAATAATGTCTGGTTTAATTTTATAAATTAAACGCCGTAATTGATTGCTTGTGTGAAAATCAACACCAGTTTTCTTATTTAGGTAATGGATTCTAATGTCCGCTTTTTCCAGTTCTTCATTAATAAAGCCTTTTTTATCGTATAAAGAAACAACCTCTAGAGAAACATTATCCAATTTTCTAAACGCTTTTATCAGAGAAGAAACAAAGGTTTGCGCCCCGCCGGGAGGATGGAATGATGGTATGATTTCGACAACTTTCATAACAATAAACCTTTCTCTTGTCTAATCGATATTCTTCTTTTGCTGAGTTCGATATCCACGTGTGTTCCTTTTGTTGCGAGAACAGAATATGCGAATGGAAAGGCAAAATATTCAATTTTAGTGTAGTAGTTAACTAAAAAGAGCTGAAAGATGAAAACATATAAAATAATTGCAGCAAGTAGTAAATTGAAAGGTTGTTCGGTCTTCCGATGTGATTCAATAATTTTAATTATTGGAAATAAGAGGAAAGTTTGAAAGAGCAGGAAAGAAAATATTCCAAAATTACCTAAAAGAAAGACAAAATTATTGTGTGGTTCCATGTTAATGAAAGAATAAATCCTCGTTCCGCCAAACCCATAGCCAAATAAAGGTCGAGCCAAAAACAATTCGATTCCTTCTACCATAGCAACCATTCTATTATGAATCGAAAAATCAAATTCGCTAATATTCTCAGATGTACCCAACAACGTATTGAACATACTATAAATTCGTTCCTTAAATTCTAATAGGGCCGGAATTTGTAAAATAAGAAAGAACAGCACAATCAAACCTGCAGCAGAGATAATAAAATACACTTTGTGCTTTTTGGAGAATCGAAAATACATAACGAATAAGCACATTAAAATTGCTGATAATAAATTAGAGCGCGAACCAGTCATAATCAGCAATACAAACAAATACATAATCAGTGGATATAAAACAAAATTTTTCTTGTATCGAATTGCCCTATGCAAGGTGAAAACAATCAAGAAAACAAAATACTTGGCCACCTCGTTTTCATTGTCAAAAAAATTGCCAATTCTTGAACTAAAATCCAAGGAAAAGATTTGGTTCCGATAGACAAAAGTAAAGTAAAAAACAAATAGATAGCCACCAACCATTATAATCGAAAAAACATGTTCTTTTAAATTTTGATCAATATTGGCAATAAACTGGTAAATAATGAAAGAAAAAATAGTCACTAAGAATATCGTGTACGAAAAATTGCGAAAGCCAGTAAGCGCAGATGATATAATAATTGAAATGTCAAACATAACAACCAATGCGAAATAAAGATCAAGCTTTACCGATCCATATCTAACGACATAATAAATTATTGTTACTGTAGATACGAAATAAATTGCCATATTAATATAATTTAGTGGATATCTGCCTGAAAGCGCCATTGT
>JAAZFR010000002.1 GCA_012971835.1 Erysipelotrichia bacterium | reverse complement strand
GTGAATAGCAACATATCGACATCATTGGGGTTATCACCGATTGATAAGGCGTTTTCTGGTTTCCATCCATAATGTTCTAGGACGGCCATAATGCCTTTTGCTTTATCGGAGTCTTTAGGCATGATGTCAACAGCGAATTCGTCCCAGCGGGCACTCTTGCAGTTTTCAAGGTGGGGGAGGAAAAGCGATTCGTCCAGTTCATCACAGAAAGCAATCATTTGATAAACAACGCGGTCATAGTGATCAGGGAAAAAGCGAGGTTGTGGGAAGCGCGTGCCATATTTTTCGTGAGCGCTGATAACTCGGTCATCAATCATATTGATGTGACCTTCTTTTTCCTCAATAAGCGTTAAACCGAATCTAAGTCTTTTGGCAAATTTGATAATCGAGTCGACAACATTTTCAGGAATAGGATACTTATAGATAATTTGATCACCGATGATGGCGTTTGCCCCATTCATGGTAATAAGACCATCTGGTTCAACAATATCTAGAATTCCTGTTTTGCGAATTAGATAGTAATTGCGACCAGAACATAAAAAGACAAGTATTCCTTTTTCCTGTAACTTTTTAATGGCTTTAATCGCGCTGTCGGGAACTTTCTTTGTCCGATGTGAATATAAAGTCATGTCGATGTCTGTAAAAACAATTTTAATATTTGGTTGCTCCATTTCTTCTCCTTTCATTAATATTTCGAGTTAGCTCGTTACTCTTCTAGGCATAATGAACTTCTTTTTAATGTCGAGCCTAGAATCTTTCTAAAGAAGTTCCGCATAATTATAAAAGAATTAGGCTTATTAGTCAAAGGATAGATATATCCTCTACTATTTATCATACATATAATGTATACGTTCTTGCCATTTAATTCGTTATCATCGTGCTTTTTTGAACATTCTAGCCTTTATTGACGCGCGGATACGATTTGCATTTGTGATAAAAATAAGGCACAATATACACTAAGGTTATAACCATGAAACAAGCAGCAATCGTTTACAATATCGTACACGAGGTCAACCGCGAATGGGCCGAGCAAATTGACGCTTTTGTCGTTGCTTTTAAAAAGTGCGGAATAGAACTTATTCCCGTGTCTAACATCGATGCTTACGACTACGTTAAACAATATAAACGCTACATCAACTTTATCCTTTTTTGGGATAAAGATGTCTACTTGGCCGAGCTTTTAGAAACAACGGGTATACCGGTTTTTAATACGAGCAAAGCGATTCGCGTTTGTGATGATAAAGCTTTGACATATATTAAGCTAAAGAGTCACAACATACCCACACCAAAAACGTTAGTGTTACCCTTCACCTTTGGCCAAAGCCTTCTCAAATTTTATGACCGTATTAAAACTTTGATTGCCGAAAATGGCTTCAAATATCCATTTGTTCTAAAACAAAGATATGGATCATTCGGTGAACAAGTATATCTCATCACCAGCGAAGTTATGTTCAAAAAAATGCTTCAAGCAATAGGCGAAAAAGAATTGCTCGTTCAGGAATTTATCGAAGAGAGTTCAGGACGAGATTTCCGCATCAATGTCGTCGGGCGCGAAGCGGTATCGATTGTTATGCGCGTAAATCAAGGTAACTTCCGAAGCAATGTCCATCAAGGTGGAATTATGTCTTCAGTGCCCCACCCAGACAGGCGGATGCTCAAATTAGCGGTTAAAGCCGCAAAAGCAGTAGGGGTGGATTTCGCAGGCGTTGACATACTTATGACCGCATCAGGCGAGCCAGTTGTTGTCGAAGTCAATTCTAACGCTAGAACAATTGCGGTTGAAGAAGCTAGTAAAGTGTACGTTTCGCTCTTTATTGCTCGTCATATTAAGAGATTTTATAAAATTCGTAAGATGGATTTATACTAATTAAACCTTAGAGAGTTATATTTAGAAAGGAGGCCTCTATGAACATCACAGTCATCGGCCAAGGCTATGTCGGACTTGTCAATAGCGTAATTCTCGCCTCTTTTTTCCATAACGTTATTGGATTAGATAGTGACAAGAATAAAGTTGCTATGTTGAAGCAAGGCGAAGCTACAATTAAAGAACCAAATCTTCAGTCGTTAATGAACGATGCGAAAGATCGCCTTCGTTTTACCACGAACGCCAAAGACGCCATTCGTCCTAATAAAATTATATACATTGCCGTCGATACTCCAGAAGGAAAAGACGGGAAGCCAGATATGACAAACTTTAATGCGTGTTTAGATGATATTGCTAAAAACGCCATTCAAGACACCTATGTCATTATTCGTTCGACAGTCCCTGTTGGAACAAACACAAGGGCCAAAAAGTATTTGGAAGAAAATAGCGATCACAAATTTGAAGTTATTTCTAATCCCGAGTTTTTAAGCCAAGGCACCGCAGTTGACGATATGCTTAACCCATCTCGCATCGTTTTGGGTGTTGCCAGCAAGGCAGGAGAAGACTTAATGTTACAAATGTATAGCAATTTCCAAAAGCGGAAGATTCCTATTTTGGTAACTACGCCAGAAAGCGCTGAACTAATTAAATACGCCTCTAATAATTTCTTGGCTATGAAGATAAGTTACATCAATGAAATTGCCCGCCTATGCGAAATTGTTGGTGCCGATATTGAAGAAGTAAGTGTAGGCATCGGTCTTGATCCACGAATCGGTCATAATTATTTAAAAGCCGGCATTGGTTATGGTGGTTCATGCTTTCCGAAAGACACCAAGGCCTTAAGCTGGTTAGCAAGCGATCGCGAGGCACCTCTTGAACTTGTCAAAGCGACAATCAAAGTCAATAACGATCAGCCGAATGTTTTAATCCATAAGATTAATTCTCATTTTAAAACTGTTTCTAATCTGACAATTGCTGTCTTAGGTGTTGCCTTTAAAGCCGGAACAGAAGATATTCGCAATTCGCCAGCTACGGCAATAGTTAAACATTTATTGGACAAAAATGCTCGTGTTAAAGTGTATGATTCTCTAGCTATTGAAAACTTTCAAAAGGAAATGCAACGTCATTCAAGAATTGATTTTTCAACAAGTATTCTCGACACTTTGCATGAAGCGGATGCCGCTGTCATTTTGACTGATGCAAAAGAACTTCGCGAACTCGATAAAAGTTGTTTTATCGATAACATGAAAAAGCCGGTTATCTTCGACGGTCGAAATTTGTATAAGCCCTCCAATATGGCCGGGACTGTTTATTATTCAATCGGCCGCAAAACAGTTAATTAATAAATGAAAACCGAGAGATGTTATTCCCTCGGTTTTTTATTTTGTGTATTTTTTAGAAGTTATCTAAATCCTCAAAGTCTTCCTCGTAATCTTCGTCGTCTTCTTGGTCGGGGCATCCTCCATTACCGCCATTACCGCC
>JAAZFR010000159.1 GCA_012971835.1 Erysipelotrichia bacterium | reverse complement strand
GGGAGCTCTTAAATAAAACGTGGAAAAACGTGGAATGATAGCTCCAAACCACGAAATCTCTTAAATTAAACGTGGAGAGGGTATGAAAGCAATTTCGTACCCTTTTTATATAGGCTTTTTTCCATAAGTCATGATGAGCATGGCCCGTTTTCTAAATCGTTCGAAATTATGATATCCATAAGCCGATTTGATGATTGTTTTTAATTGATTATTCAGACTTTCAGCGATGGCGTTTGTGTACTTCATTTGCCGTTGGCTTTTAGCGAGCCCATTGGCGATTTCGTTTCGCCATCTATGATAGGTTTTAGCGACCGTTTTTAAGATATCCGAAGTCGTCGCGTGAAGGCGGCTCACAATTCGATTAATAAAGTTGACGGCCTCTTCAAAACTATAATAGTGATTCGCGTAGCTAAATAACTCTTGAAGAATCGCATATCCCGACCATAGATCCAAATCAAGTTTTAAGCATTCTAAAATCAAATCGTCATAGTGAAGAACTTCCCCAGTTTTCGTATAGGTATAAAACTTATCGGGAACCTTGCTTGATCGACATAGAAAGTATTTCCAGTGTGCTTTCATAAAATTATAGGCAAGACTGCCTTTCTTGGCTTTTGTGTTCATCACCTTTGTTCTTAAGCGGTTGACGGCATTAGTTAACTGCGTAATGACATGAAATAAATCGACGATGTGAATGGCATTAGGGAAGTAACGGCTTCTGACACTTTCATAAGCGTCATACATATCGGAGATAAAAACCTTAACTATGTTAAGTTCGTTAAGATTAATCGATCCAAAGTATTCTCGTAGATAGGCCATCTGGCGGTTTTTGATCATATCGACGATTTCACCATTTTCAAAATCGGTGAGAACACAGACAAATTTTTGATTAATCTCTTCCGAAAAGCGAATCTCATCGATGCATAGAACGCGAGGCATTTTTAAACGGGGGACGAATTTCACTTTCTCATCAAAAAGCTGGACGATTCTCCCATTTGAAAGATGATACTTATTAGCGATGTCTTGAAAGGTGAGCTTCCTGGCGAAATCAGAATAGATGAGCTGCTTAATTTGTTCAGTATTCTTGTCATATCGGTTTATACCTTTAATCTCAGGCGTGAAAGTTTTATGACAGCTCCGGCATTTGTAGCGTACTTTCTTGATGCGTATTGTGTTTTGAATTTCATTATTTTCTGAACAGCCGATCTCAACAAAAGCATAATCATTAATATAGACCTTGTCAGCGTGACAGTGTGGGCATTCTCTTTGATCTGTTCTCTGTTCAATTTCGTAGATGAAACCTTTGTCAGTTTTAATCGGATCAGAAGGAATGTTCTTAAAGTTGTCGGGATCGAGTCCAAGTCTTAGCAAAAAAGTGTTAAAATTCATATGGGTCTCCTTTACTTGGTTTTAACGATTTAAGTATAACGGAGACCTTTTAAAACGACCAAAACTCTTAAATAAAAGGTGGAGTCATAAAAAAGTGTCCACGTTTAATTTAAGAGAACCT
>JAAZFR010000158.1 GCA_012971835.1 Erysipelotrichia bacterium | reverse complement strand
TATTAGTGCCATATTTTGCTCCGACCAATCTTGACGAGAGTAATGCTCTTGGTCATCTTTTTTATGGAATGATGCACTCATTTAAACCAAGTGATGTTTTCGTCGCTGGTGAACAAGTCGTAAAAGATTACGAACTGACGAATAGGAAGCTGGTTTCAGAACTTGAAAACAGCCAGGAAATCGCCAATTCGTTATGGAAAAGAATCAAAGGAGAAAAATAATGGATTTAACAACTAAATTTGATGGATTAGTTCTTGCTAATCCCCTCATGCCCGCAGCTGGGCCGCTCGTCGGCGACACTGAACGCTTGGTTTTTATGAAGGATGCAGGCTGTGGAGCAATTGTCACCAAGACGATTTCTACTAAAGATGCTCATATTCCTCGCCCTTGTATTTATGGCGATCGCGAATATATCATGAACAGCGAACTTTGGAGTGAATATAACAAAGAAAAGTGGATTGAGGAATTTTTGCCGGAATTTGCAGCTGTCAATGATGGTCGCCCCTTAATTGTCAGCGTTGGCTATACCAAAGAAGATATGGAAGTCCTCATTCCGTTACTTGATCGCTTTGCTGATGCCTTTGAAGTTTCCACTCACTATGTGGGCACTGATCACTCCGTTATTGCCGAAACTGTCAAAACGATTCGTAAACATACCAAAAAACCACTCTACATGAAAATTAGCCCGCACATTCCTGATCCTTCCGGTTTTGCAAAAGCTATTAAGGAAGCTGGTGCAAATGGAGTAGTGGCAGTCAATTCGCTTGGACCGACGATGAAAATCGATATCAAAAAACGTCGCATCATTTACGGAAACGAAAAAGGTTTCGTGTGGACGAGCGGACCGGTCATCAAGAATTTAGCTTTAGCTACCGTTTATACAATCAAACAAGCAGAACCATCATTAACGGTTATCGGTGTTGGCGGAATTGCTACCGCCGATGATGTAATTGAGTTTTTATTAGCTGGGGCCAGCGGAGTGCAAATGCTTTCGGCGGCCTTGCTTAAAGGTAAGCAGTTATATGCCAAAATTATTGAAGACCTTCCTAAGTCTTTAGAAAGAAATGGTTTCTCCTCGATTCAAGAAGTTATTGATACACAACTTGTGAACAAAGTTAAATATGAAGGAAATACTCCTTACCTCATTCCCGAAAAATGTATTCGCTGTATGCTGTGTGTAAAAATTTGCCCATATTTTGCCATTGAGATGAAAGATGTCATAACCTTTGATCCAAATAAATGCTTCCAGTGTGGACTTTGTCCGGTCAAGTGTCCAACTGGGGCAATTGTCATGGAAGAAAAGGAGTAAGTAATGTTCGATCCGAAGAAATCAACACCTAAAGTCGACCACGAAGAAAAGTGCTCTGGCGAAGCTAAATATGTTTCGGACATCGTTTTCGACAATATGTTATTTGCAAAAACAGTCCGTTCGTCAATCGCTAAGGGTAAAATCGTCAATATTTCCGTTCCTAAATTACCAAATGGATACCATGTTGTTGATCATCAGGATGTCGTCAAAGAGAATTATGTCAAAATGGTATTTACCGATTGGCCTGTTTTCCCAGTTAACCGCGTTAATTATATTGGCGAGCCGATTATGCTTGTTGTCGGACCCGATAAGCTTGTGATCGATAAAATCATTAGTCAAGTCGTTATAAATTATGAAGAAGAAGAACCTGTTTTTGATTTAGTTAATAGCGTGGCTCATAAGTCGTTTAAAAAGGGCAATTTTGCAGAAGCCTCTAGACGAAACGTTAGAACAATTAAGGAAACCTTTGATACAGGATATCAAGAACAAGCCTATATTGAACCGCAAGGAATGCTAGCTTATTTAGAAGAAGGCGGCAAAGTCACTTTAATGGGATCAATGCAATGTCCTTATTACATAAAAAACGCCGTTATTAACACTTTGGGCTATCCCGAAGATAAAGTCCGCGTTATTCAACCAGCGGTTGGGGGTGCCTTTGGTGGCAAAGAAGAATTTCCTTCAACCATTGCTTGCCAACTCGCGACTGCGGTTGTAAAAATCAAACAGCCAATTAAAATGATTTTCGAACGCGAAGAAGATATGTTAGTGACGACAAAACGTCACCCGTCTTCTATAACTTTAGAAGCAAAAATTGATCAAAATAATAAAGTATTAGGCATCAAAGCCGATGTTGGTTTAGACGCTGGCGCTTATATCGGGTTGAGCGCGGTTGTTCTATCGCGTGCTATGTTGGCAGTAACTGACGCCTACACGATTGATAATCTCGAAGTTTCCGGCAACGTATATATAACTAATACCGTTCCAACCGGAGCCTTTCGCGGCTTTGGGTCTCCACAAATGATTTTTGCTATAGAAATGTTTATGACTCACCTTGCCAAAGATTTAGGGGTCGATCCATTCACCTTTAGACTTAACCATTTGGTTAAGCAAGGAGATTTAACATCGACAAGTGGTCTTTTCCGCGACCCAATTATCATGGATAAAATGATAGCCAAGGCAACAGAGATGTCCGATTATCATCGCAAGACAAAAGAATACGCCAAACCAGGAGTCTTTAAAGGTATTGGCATGAGTTGGTTCCTCCATGGCTGTGGTTTTACCGGCGATGGCGAGAGCACGCATATAAAATCTAGAGTTCGCCTTGTTAAAGATGAGAAAGATATTGTTCATTTGTATATCGTTGCTGTCGACATGGGCCAAGGGGCAAAAACATCACTTAAACGCGTAGTGGCGATGGTCCTTGACATTCCTAATGAACAAGTCGTCTTTGATTATCCGGACACTGATTTAGCGCCTGATTCAGGACCGACTGTCGCCTCAAGAACAATGATGATTGTCGGCGGCTTATTAGCTCGCGCTGCCCAAAAACTGAAAGATAATTGGAAAAAAGGCGAGTATCAGGAAATTATTGAGCAGTATAAACAACCTGACTATATTCAGTGGGACGAAAGAAAGCTTCAAGGTGACGCTTACCCATCATATTCTTGGGGAGTAAATGTTGTCGAAGTTGAGATTTCACCTGTAACATACGAAGTTCAATTAAAAGGCATTTGGAGTGTTTATGATATTGGTAAGGCCATCGATGAAAGAATGGTTATTGGCCAGGCTGATGGTGGTATTACTCAAGGAATAGCCTATGGCTATTTAGAAAATATGCGCCATGAAAAAGGCAAGTTAAAACAAAAAAACTTGACTGATTATATTATTCCGACCTCAATGGATATGCCACCGATGGAAACGATTATTATGGATAATCCCTTTTTGTATGGACCGTATGGAGCTAAAGGCGTCGGCGAGCTTACTTTTGTCGGAGGAGCACCAGCTGTTGCACTAGCGATTGAAAACGCCATCAAACGCAAAGTTAATCGCATTCCGGCAACACCCGAATACATCATGGAGTTGATAAACAATGAATAAAATAAGATTTAATTTGAATGGTGAAGATGTTACCGTCGCACTCGATCCGAGTCTTCGCTTACTCGATGTTTTACGCGATTATTTTCAGTTGACTGGCACTAAAGAAGGATGTGGCGAAGGCGAGTGCGGAGCCTGTTCGGTTCTAGTTAATGGCCGAGTCGTCAATAGTTGCTGCTTTCCTTTAGCAAATGCTAAAGGCAAAAAGATTTTAACAATCGAAGGGTTAGCTAAAACAAAACGTTATCAAGTGTTAAAGGATGCTTTCCATACTGAAGGTGGTTCGCAGTGTGGAATTTGCACACCGGGCATGATTATGGCAGCCGAAAGTCTTCTGTCGATTAACCCTCATCCAAGTGATGAAGAGATTCGCATTGGACTTTCTGGAAATCTATGTCGTTGTACTGGTTATAACATGATTATTAAAGCGGTTCAAAAAGCTGCTGAGTTAGGAGCAGGTTTATGGTAAAACATATCATCCCTAATAATCTTCAAGAAGCGCTTGAAGTCTTGAATGCGGGGCCATGCCATATTATGGCTGGTGGCACCGACTTAATGATTCAAAAACGGAATACAGCCGGCACTCCTCCTAAGTTTACAAAGGACGTTTGTTATATCGCCAATCTCGAAGAACTTAATTATATTAAAAAAGATGATAAGAGAAATTCTATTGTCATTGGAGCTTGTTCCAAATTAGAAGATATATCTCATCATCCCGATGTTCCTGATTTATTAAAAGAAGTTATTCGTGAAATCGGAAGTCCTGGAATTCGTCACAGTGCGACTTTAGCTGGGAATATTGCCAACGCTTCACCGGCTGGTGATAGTCTTGTTGCCCTTTATTTATACGATGCCGAAGTAGTGGTATCTAGTGTTGATGGTGAAAGAATCATACCTATTGAAAAATTTATTACTGGCGTTCGAAAAATTGATTTGCGAGTTAATGAACTAATTAAAGAAATTATCATTCCTCTTCTACCGATTACCAAATACAAATGGGTGAAGGTTGGCGGAAGACGGGCCGATTCAATTAGCAAGGTTTCTTTTGCAGGCATATATCTAGTTAATTTCGGTTTAGTATCAGATATCCGTCTCGCCTTTGGCTCGGTTGCAGCCATGGTGGCTAGAAGTCACGAATTGGAAAATTCACTTAAAAATCACACAATTGAACAAATAATTGATGATTTGCCACGAATTTTAGAAGAATCCAACAAATTAATTTCTCCTATTGATGATCAAAGATCTAATAAAGTGTATCGCCGTAAAGTGGCGACCAATATTATTGAATCATTCATCAAAGGAATGAAATGAAGAAGGTGTTATAATGCACAAATTTAAAGGTTATCGCTGCACATTGTGTGGCCAAAATTATGCGCCTGATGAAGCGATTTACACATGTCCGTCTTGTGGCGACAAAGGCATTCTCGATGTTGAATATGACTATGAAAAATTAAAGAATATTGTTAGCCTTGACTATTTTAAAAACAACCACGATTATTCAATGTGGCGGTATGCCCCAATTATGAGTATTCGCGATGACCACATTAGCGAAATGTTAAGAATTGGTTGGACGCCGCTTTATAAATCAAAACATTTAGCAAAACATCTAGGCATTAAAACTTTGTATATTAAAGATGAGGGCTTGAATCCAAGTGGATCAACAAAAGATCGCGCAAGTGGTGTCGCTGTTTTAAAAGCAATTGAAGCAGGAGCAAAAACAATATCCTGTTCTTCGACTGGTAATGCTGCTTCAAGTTTGGCTTGTCAAGCGGCCCATATTGGGTTAAAAAGCGTCATCTTTGTGCCAAAAAGGGCACCAATTGGCAAGCTTACGCAATTATCAATTTATGGTGCCACCGTTATTTGTGTTGATGGCGACTATAAAGATACGTATAACCTATCTCGCAAGGCGATTGAAACATATCATTGGTACAATCGCAACGCCGCAATAAATCCGCATATGGTTGAAGGCAAAAAAACAGTCGCCCTAGAAATTGCCGAGCAACTAAGTTTTGAACCAACTGATTGGGTCGCTATTTCTGTCGGTGATGGTTGCAGTGTTGGTGGAGTCTACAAAGGTTTTTACGATTTGCTTCAATTAGGCCTTATTAAACGTATACCCAAAATTCTTGGTGTGCAAAGTTCGGGTTGCGCCCCCTTTGTGACAGCTTTTGAAAATAATGAAGAATTAAAAGAGACTGACGAAAATACAATTGCTGATTCAATTGCGGTGGGTATTCCACGCAATCCTGTCAAAGCGATGAATGCAATCAAAAAAAGCGGGGGGCACTTTATAAGTGTCAGCGATAAGCATATACTAGAGAGTATGGCGCTTTTAGGGCGCCTTGAAGGCATCTTTGGAGAACCAGCGGGGGTTACAGCACTAGCTGGTATTCAAGAAGCTCTAAAAATCGGTTTAATCAAACCTGATGAATCTGTGACATTTATTGTCACTGGCAATGGTTTGAAAGACCCGACTAATGCCCAAAAAGCAATTAGCCCGCCTGTCCTTCTAAAGCCTGATATTGAGGCCCTACACAAGTATTTAAAAGAAAAAGGAGTCAAATAGAAATGACAAAAATCCCATTTGGACCAACTTATGATGAGATGCTCCACCC
>JAAZFR010000022.1 GCA_012971835.1 Erysipelotrichia bacterium | reverse complement strand
TATCAAAACCACTCGCTGTTTTTAAAGTAGTAAGCAAGGTATACAAATGTGGTGTTTCTAGTGACCAAAGGTGAGGTTTGTCAACTTGGATCTCATTAACGGAAAATTCTTTGATTACTTGTTCATTAAATAATAATTTGTGCGATATTTCATAATTAAGCGAACGGTTGCCGGCTAGAGTCGGTTTAATGACTAGTTTTCCGTCCATATCGCCATTTACAAAAACACGTTCTAAGTAGATGTTTGGCTTAACATCCAAGTCGACTTCACGGTAGATACCACCAAAAGTTAGATAATCAATAACGCCACCAAAAGGCGGAACGCTTGTATCTTCTTTGGAATCGACAATCACGACTAAACGGTTATTTTTTGTTTTGACAATCCCCGATATATCAATACTAAAAGGTAGATAACCAGAAATATAATCGCCAAGAAAAGCGCCATTTAAATAGATTTTGGCTCTGAGCATTAAACCATGAAAGGTCAAAAGAACGGTCTTATTCTTGATGTTTTCATCAATATCGAATACTTTTTCATATGAAGAAATAAACTGATAAGAATCCTCGTCGAAATAATCGCGAGGTAGTTCTAAATTAGTGTGAGGAAGATCTATGAGTTGAGCTTGTTCGGGGAATTGCCCTAAGAAGCTTTGTTTATAACAGGGCATGAATCGCCAGCCAAAGTTGAGAGGATGCTTCATTATTTGTCCTTTCTTAAGGTTAAAACCTTGCTCACTTATTATATAATATTATGCGAGGATAGATTATGATAACCTGCAAAGATAGACTCTTTCACTTGAAAACGAAAAAGACAAGCTATGTTTTACGCATTAATGATATTAGTCATCTCGTGCTGGAGTACTATGGCTCTCGTCTTGATGACTTCACTGATATTTCACCGCTTATGGAAAAATGGCCTTATGCTTACGGAAGCTCTGTCATCTATGATGAAGCAAAAGATAAAGCTTGTTCTCTTGATTTAATCTCTCTTGAAGTCAGTAGTGTCGGCAAAGGTGATTATCGCGAGCCTTCAATCAAAGTCAGAAGTGCAGATGGCTACGTCTATGATTTTGTTTATCTTCGCCACGAGGTTCGTAAAGTAGTTCAAACTTTAGAAGAACTTCCTTCACCCCGTGATGCTGATGAAGAGTTAATCATCGTCTTACGTGATGACTATATGAAAGCCGACCTCGAGCTTCATTATGTCGTCTTTGAAGATAGTGACGTTATCGCTCGTAATGTCGTGTTTATTAATAACGCCGATGCGAGTGTCAATCTTGAAAAGATTATGTCGATGCAGATTGATATTGTTAATCGTGATTTCTCCCTACTTAATCTTTATGGCGGTTGGATTAGCGAAGCCCAAAAAACGATTCGTAAAATCACGCCCGGTATTTATCTTAACGACTCGAAAACAGGCAGCAGTTCAAATCGTCACAATCCCTTCTTTATGCTGATTGAAGATAAAGCCACGCTTAATAGTGGTGGTGTCTATGCTTTCAACCTCATGTATAGCGGTAATCACCTCGAACTAGTTGAACTGACTAATTATGATAAGCTACGCATTCAAATAGGCATTAATCCTTATTGTTTTGACTATAAAGTAAAATCAGGGGAACGATTTGTGACTCCTTACGCGGTTATGACATATGGAAATAAAGGCATCAACAGCGCTTCGCAAAATATGCATCGCTTTATTAATCACCACGTCATTAGAAAAGAATTTGAAAAATACCCGCGCCCCATTTTATTAAATAACTGGGAAGCCACATATTTTAAATTTTCGGAAAGTAAACTTTTAAGTTTGGCTCGTAAGGCCAAAAACATCGGTATCGAACTCTTTGTTCTCGACGATGGCTGGTTTAAAAATCGCGATGATGACACTAAAGCTCTTGGTGACTACGAAATAAATAAAAAGAAATTACCGAGAGGACT
>JAAZFR010000157.1 GCA_012971835.1 Erysipelotrichia bacterium | reverse complement strand
TGTTGGGTTTCTTCGATTGATTTTGAAATAAATATGTATTTCAAGTTTCTCACCGACTTTCGTTAGCAATTATAACAAATAACACGAAGTATAGTATAATACTTCATAGGATTATGTATAAAGTTATTGTCATTGGCGCCGGACCGATTGGTTTATATCTAGCTGGACGACTCAAGGAGATGGGATTATCGCATCTCGTTTTAGAAGCGGGAGAAACTGTTGGCGGTCAACTGATGGCCCTTTATCCAGAAAAAGAGATCGTGGATTTACCCGGAATCGAATCTATCTTGGCTAAAGACTACATTACCTTGCTTGCTAACAAAATAGATTGCAAAGCTCTCAAACTTTCCGAAGAAGTAGTTAATATCAAAAGTTTCGATAATCATGTCGAAGTAGTAACGAATAATGAGACATTCCAATCTGAATATGTGATTATCGCCACCGGTCTTGGTTTTTATAAACCAAAAACGATGGGTCTTCCTTCCGAAAACGAATTTACAAATATCATCTATAAACTGACTTCGTTTGCTTTTCTAAAAGACAAGAAAGTCGCCATCTTTGGAGGCGGAGATTCCGCCTTAGACTGGGCCAAGGAAATCTCAAAGGTAACCACAGAAATATTTCTAGTGCATCGACGCCGCGAATTCCGGGGCAATTTTGATACAATCAAAAACATTAAGGAAATACAGATCAAAACGCCATATGTGCCTTACTCTTTAATAATCGAAAACAATCAATTAAACGGGGTTAAAATCAAGCACGCTGAAGAGGACAGCTTTATTGATTTAAGAGTCGACTATATCCTCGTTAATTTCGGTAACATTCCTTCCCCGGTTGTCTTTGATGTGCCGAAACAAAATACCGGCATTATTTGTGATGAATATCGCTGTGTCATCAATCGCGTTTATGTCGCTGGTGACGCCATTGGCGTACCTGGCAAAATAAAAAGAATCGGTAATGGATTAAAAGATGCCGATTCCATTTTAAATACTTTATTTAAGTTTTAACTTTTGTGTAATGTTCGATAAATTCGTTATATAGGGCGTAGATTTCTTCATCGATAAAGGGGAAATCTTTTCTTTTTATCATTTCATAAATGTTATTAACCGATATTGCTAATGCTTTTTTAATATCTTCTCCATAGTCAAGAGAATAGGCGTGTCGTTCATATTCCTTCTGATCAAGTAGTTTGGTTGTGCCACCAGGGAATAATTTAACATCGAGATCATAGTCAATGTATTTAATACAGTTTTGATGAATAACAGCGGGAGAAGCAATATTTACATAGTAAGATATGTCTTTGTCTTTTAACATCGCGATAACATTGAACCATTCTTTTTTAAAAAAGGCAAAGACCGCCGGCTCTCTTGTGTGCCACTTGCGACCATCGTGTTCGACGACACTAGCGCGAATCGAAATAAGAATAATGTAATTTTCATTATCATCTAAAACGAAACCATGACTCCAGGCCCGATGGAGTTCGCCATTATGTTTGTATGCTTGGATTCTAAGCCAGCGCCCCGTGTAATTCATTTGCTAACATCCTTTTTAAAGGATCAGAACCGAAAATGTCCCGATATCTTTTTTTATTATAGCATTAAAGGGGTGCCGATTAATAAAAAAGCCTCACAATGGAGGCTTAATTCTAAGTTCTTTTTTGTTTACTTAAGAGCGTAAATAAATTCAGAAATATTGACCAAATCATTTTTGTAACTGCGTGTTGCTTTAGGATTAAATGGCTTTTCTAATGGTAGAACCATTAAAATATCATCATATCCCGCACAAACAAAGGTTTTACCTTTTTTAATCGAAATAGCGACATCAATTAAAATATCATCGGTGTTAATTTTTCTTAAAAGAGCTTGAACTTTTTTATTAACGAACTTTGCCGCCTCTTTATTATTTGAATAAATAGCTATTTTATTATCATCGCTTATAACTTCGAGATGTGCAACATTGGTTGGAGGCAAGGCTTTATCATTCCCTTTTAGATAAACGATAATTGGCTCATCACCTTCATAGTTATTATCAGCGATAAAATATTTACCAACAAAAACGGGAACGAGTGATTTTGCGCTCTTGGTTTGTCCCGCGGCATCGCATACCGAAATTGGCATACCGCGATATTTATAAGTTGTTAGATTACGGCTTCCAACTTGCACAACATCTTTATAGATTTCATTTTCAGTAAACTGAACGGCTTCGATTTTGTTTTCCACTTTGAAATCGACATCAGTATAATCTTTGCCTTCAAAAATAAACTCAGTTGTGTTTTTATAAAACTCATCAAAGTAGATTTTCATTTTGCCGTTTAAGTATCGTTTGATAAAAAAGTTATAAAGCAAAATAAGAAGGAGCGAAGCGGCGATTGATCCAATTGTTAAATAGACACTAATGGGAAGAAAAACGAGCCAGCCAAGAATAATTAGCCCTAAAGCGACAATGGAAACAAGCCACTTAACAATATTTTGCACCTTGTACTGCTTTAAAAAAATCTCGCGAGCGGTTTCGATATTCTTCAGATTGTCTGTTTCATATTCTATCGGTTCGCTAACGACTTGAACTGGTGCCTCAACTTGAGTTTCTTCTTTTAGGGTTTCGACTTCTTTACCAGTTTCTAATTCTTTAAGTGTTTCTTTTTCTAAATCTTTGTTCATAAAACTTCTCCATGGCTTATTCAAACATATTGTTTGTCGCGTTTACAATATATCATATCCGTTTGCGTTTTCGTAAAGAAAAGGTTTAAGACAATTATCCGTT
>JAAZFR010000156.1 GCA_012971835.1 Erysipelotrichia bacterium | reverse complement strand
CTTTGTAACTTGGATAAGTAAGTTTATTGACGAAAGGATAGGAAAGGTTTAATGTTTAATTGCGAATGATTCGCATTACCATTTAAGGATTATACAAATGAAAGGTTTTAAAATATTTATCCCATTAATTGCTCTAACGCTCGCGGGTTGCGACGTTTTAGAAAGCGGGGATAAGTTAAATGTTTATACAAGTTTTTTTGTTATGGAAGATTTAGCGAAAAAGGTCGGCGGAGACTACGTAAATGTTACAAGCATCGTTCCATCTGGAAGTGAAATTCACAGTTATGAACCAACAACCGGCGACATTAGAAATTTGAGTCAAGCTGACTTATTTATTTATAACGGCGCTGGTCTAGAACATTTTATCAATCAATTAAGAAATGCTATCGATAATCCTAATCTTGTTTATGTTGAGGCCAGCCAAAATATTGAGTTATTAAGTAATGACGATCACGATGACCCTCATGTATGGCTCAGCCCATTAAACGCCAAAAAAGAAATGGAAAATATCAAAAGGGCCTTAATTGAAGTTGATGCTGATCATTCTTCTTACTATGAAAATCGTTATCGGCTCTTTGCTGAAAAATTTGATGATTTGCATTTACAATATCAGACAATGTTGTTACCCGGAGTCGGTTCATATCTTGTTACAGGCCATGCCGCTTTTGGCTATTTAGCTAATGAGTATGATTTAGTGGTCTTGCCTATTGCTGGACATGATAGTGAACAAGAGCCGACACAACAAGACATCGCTAATATCATCGATATCGTAAATCAAAACAATATCCCCTACATCTATGCTGAATCGTTAACTCCTAGCGATGCTGTTTTAACTGTTGTTGAAGAGACGAATGCCGAGTTAGAAATCCTATATGCTATTGAAGGGTTAAGCGTTAATCAGATAATTACAAATGAAGATTATTTCAGTTTGATGAAAGATAATTTATTCGCTCTAGCGAAAGGTTTTATTTAAAATGAACGTTATAACAATAGAAAACGTTTCCTTTTCATATGAAACGCATGATGTTCTTGAGCGTGTAAATCTCATCATCAAAAAAGGCGAGTTTTTGGCAATCCTTGGATCAAACGGAGCAGGAAAGACAACTTTATTAAAAATCATACTTGGGGATTTAAAACCAACATCGGGAACAATTCTCATTTTTAATGAGGAGTTAAAAAATTTCCGAGACTGGACAAAAATTAGCTACCTTTCACAAAATGCCACTTCAAATGTTGCTAGTTTCCCTACTACGGTTAAAGAGCTTGTCGCTTCAAATCTTCATAGCGAATTGGGCTTATTTCGTTTTTTGAACAAAATACAAAAAGAAAAAATTAAAAAAGCATTAGAACTCGTCGGCATGGAACAATATCAAAATCGTTTGTTTTCTAAACTTTCTGGTGGACAAATGCAAAGGGTTCTTCTAGCGAGAAGTTTGATAAATGAACCCGAAATCCTAATCCTTGATGAACCGACTAGTGCCCTTGATGAACAATCTTCGTCGTCTCTATTTGCGCTTCTAAAAACAATTAGTAAAGAAAAACAAACAACAATTGTTATTTCAACACACAGTCAAGAATGCTCAAAATATCATTGTGATAAGGTTTTAAACCTCGATAGTGTAACGCTGATGGAGCAAGGAAAATGAATATCTTTGATTATGCTTTTATGCAAAGAGCGTTTATTGTTGGAATTGCCCTCGCGGTTATCATTCCTTTAATTGGACTTATTATGGTATTGAAACGATCATCAATGATCGGCGATACTCTTGCTCATACTTCACTTGCTGGTGTGGCTGCTGGCTTGCTCATCGGCTTTAATCCGATTGTCGGGGCCATAGTCGCCTGTATTATCGCCGTCTTTGCGATTGAAGCAATTCAAAAGAAATTGCCGAAGAATCGCGATTTGGGAATGGCTGTCGTTTTAACAATCGGTATCTCTGTAGCGGGATTATTATCTACTCATATTCCCAGTGGTATGAATTTTAACAGCTTTCTTTTTGGGAGCATCTCCCTCGTAAGCCAAAATGATATGATACTTATTGTATCAATTACTGCTGTAATTTTACTTGTCTTCCTCGCAATTGTTAAGGACTTATACTTGATAACCCTTGATGAGCGCATGGCCAAACTTTCTGGTGTAAAAGTATCAATAATCAACTTTATCTTCACGCTTTTAACTGCAATAACGGTTGGCATCGCCTCAAAGACGGTTGGTGCCTTAATCGTTTCTTCTTTGATGATCTTACCAGCGGCCTGTGCTATGCAATTTGAAAAAGGGTTTTTCGCAACTCTTTTCATATCAATTGGTTTTGGTCTTCTATACACGATTGTCGGTTTAGTTGTGGCCTTTTATACCGATCAAAGAGCAGGAGCAACTATCGTTTTAATCGGTGCTATAATATTCGTAGTTGTTGTCTTAATTAAATGGTTAATCAACAAAATTCGTCTTCACAAGTTGGGAACAAAAAATGAATGAAGCAAAATGGCCAAAAGATTTGAAAAAAACGCGTGTTCGCCGAGCAATACTTAGTATTTTACGCGAGGCCGAAACACCAATTTCAGCTCTTGAGATGACCAGCGAGATCGTTAAAGGCGAAACAAAAGTATGGCCTTCAACCCTTTATCGTGGTCTTGAAGCCTTAGTTAATGCTGGAATCGTCCGCAAAATTGATATCACCGAAAGCCAATCTTCTTTATATGAATTAGCAACCCATAAACATAGTCATTACGCTATTTGTCTAGACTGCCGAAAAATGTATGCTATCAAAAATTGTCCGCTTGTTAATTACGAACCACTTATCGCCGATAAAGACTTCACAATTATCAATCACAAAATGGAAATTTATGGTTATTGTGGCGATTGTCTGAAAAAACGGATTAACGATTCCCATAAAT
>JAAZFR010000021.1 GCA_012971835.1 Erysipelotrichia bacterium | reverse complement strand
CGATGCTCGTTAAAAGAAAAGTCATTATCAATTTTATCGCTAAGGATGAAGAAGCTTTTAACAAAGTATATGTTGCTTATCGGAAACTTTTGTTTTTTATCATCATCTCGATTGTTAAAAACGAAACAATCACCGAAGACCTTCTTCAAGATACTTTTATTAAAGTATACGAAGCAGGAGAGATGATTAAAGATCCGAGCTCCTTTCACTCTTATATCACGATGACGGCGAAAAACCTCGCCCTCAATGAGCTTAAGAAAATGCGAAGAGTGGAAAGTTTAGAGCCCTTAATCGACATCTATGGCTACATTGAACAAAACTTCACCCTTCTTGATGAGATTGCCGACTATCTAAGCGATATCGAAAACACGATTGTCGTTTATAAGATCGTTCACGAACGGGGCTTTCAGGAAATAAGCCAATTAACTGATATCCCCGTATCGACTGTTTATCAAATCTATCAACGAGCTTTGGCTAAAATTAAGAAACAGTATGGAGGAAAAAGAACATGAATTATCGTAAGCGTTTTAAAGAACAAGCTTCGCAAGTTTTAGATAAGAAAACTCCCGACCTTAATTTTGAAGGCAAGCTCATGTTTAGTAAGAAGAATACTGGTACACCAAAGCCTAAACTAAAATGGGCCATTTACGTTCCCGTCTTTACTAGCGTCGCGGCATTAGGCATTATCTTAGGTGTCGCCTTGTGGCCCAAGAGCTATGACGCCATAAATCCGCCTGATTACTATGTAAATGTTCCTGCGCAAAGAATGGGAGCAGACGACGAGTCCTCGTTACGTAATGACATCGGTTCAATCGATGTCTATAACAATTTTGTGTCCTCTGTTTCTCCGCTTGTTTTTAATGGTGAATTTGACGCGCGAAGTTTTTCCCCAGTCGATGCTTTCGTCAATGTCGCAATTCTTGCCTATGTATCAACAGGTGTTTCTCAAGAGGAAATACTTACGGCTTTAGGCGTGGACTCCATTTCAGAATTAAATCAAGTTACCAAGGACGTTATCGATGTCTTAGGAAGTGGGGCAGGTTATACCTTAAATTCCTTTTGGTTTGACGATGATTTATATGATTTAACTGATAATAGTGAAAACTTGCTCGAAGTATTATCGAATTATTACTACACGAATATTATCGCCCGTCGCCCAACAACTGAGTTAGTCAACGAGTGGCTCGATATCTATGTTCCTAAAGATCGTTTTCCAGTTATTCCTGAAGTTGAACTAAAAGATGGCGGTGTTGAAGCAGCAATTGTCTCTTCATATTTTGCCAAAGACACATGGAGTGATGAAAAACTATCCAAACAATTTGAAGATGAGTATAAAACGCACAATCATAAAATGACTTTTAATGGTCGAGATGAGAGTAAGGAGATTGACTATCTTAAGGTTGGTGCTCGAAAACTAGTAGCCGATAACTATATCGGTGCTTCGCTATTTCTACAAGAGATGAAGGTGAATTTCTTTCTTCCGAATGTTGATACATCGATTAACGGAATCTTTAGTGATGCCCTAGCAAATAATCACCTCGATGATGATGCGGTCGGCATTCAGGCTCCCTACTTTAAAATTGATAATCGTCTTGATTTAATACCGGCCTACCGAACATTAGGTCTTAATAGTGTCTTTGACGTTGCTGCCGCCCAAGGACTAATCGACATACCTCTTGGCGAAAATCCTTTAGTGGTCACGAGCATTGAACAATTTTCGACAATGTCTTTTGATTTCGGCGGGCTATATTCGGCTTCGGTAACGGTGACGCAGATGGAACCGACATCGGGTGGGGATTTCTTTGATATCGAAGTGATTGTCTTTGATCGCCCCTTTGTCTTTACGGTCACTTATCACGATGCGACCATCTTGGTTGGTCAAGTATATAATCCAAATTATTAATCAACAAATATAGTTTCGTGTTTTGCTAGCAAAATTTTGAGTGAACACTTAAATGCTGCTCTCTTTTTATGACATGTCATAGAAGGGCGTTTTTTAGATACTATATTGCGACACACTTAAATAACAAAATGATATTTGCTTTGTTAGTAAGAGCAAATTTGTTGCTGACCGCATATCAGCTTTTCCTTACCTTAAAACGCTAATATGTGTATCTTGTTACTAAGTAATGTATAATCTTTGTTGCGAAATGAGGACACATGAAACAAGAAGGAATTAAGATCTTAGTTAAAAACGCCAAAGCTCACTACAATTATTTTCTGAGCGATTTTTTAGAATGCGGTGTTGAACTAAGAGGGACGGAAATCAAATCTCTTCGTCGAAATGGCGCTTCGCTTAATGATTCCTATGTTATCTTTTCAAATAACGAAGCCTTCATTTTAAACATGCATATCGCGCCATACGAAAAAGGCAACATCTTTAATCACGGTCCATTAAGAACAAGAAAACTTTTACTTCATAAAATGGAAATCATTCGCCTGCGACAAAAAGCCGAAGAAAAAAGTTTTACGATTGTCCCCACCAAAATATATTTAAAACACGGCCTCGTTAAAATCGAAATTGCTTTAGGTAAAGGCAAAAAAAATTACGATAAGCGGGAAACGATCAAAGCCCGTGATGATAAGCGGATGATTGACCGCGTTATTAAAAATAACGGCCGAGGCGAGTAAGGTGAATAGCATTAACGACTTACGCGCTTTCTTTATTGACCGCGACTTATCAAGTTATGACCGCGATAATTTTGACCGTTTTTTAAAGGCCATTCGCTTTTCATTTACGATTCCCGCGATTCACGTCACCGGGACGAACGGCAAAGGTTCGACGGTTAATTATTTAAGAGGGATATACATGCACGCTGGTTATAAAGTCGGAACTTTCATCTCACCATATTTTACAAGCATGAATGAAATGATAGCTGTTAATGATGTCCATATTAGCGATGAAGATGTCTTACGCCTTTTTAACGACCAAGAAGCTAATTTTAATAAATTCCAACTAACCTCGTTTGAAATACAAACCTATTTAGCCTTTGCCTATCTTAAGGAACAAAAACCTGACCTCGCGATTATTGAAGTAGGAATGGGTGGTTATCTTGATGCGACGAATATTTTTAATAACATTTTGGCTATTATCACTAGCGTTTCTCTCGAACACACGAATTATTTAGGTAAATCAATTAGCGAAATCGCTAAATCAAAATCAGGCATTATTAAAGATCGTGCCCCCGTCCTTGTCGGTGAACTTGATGAAAGTGCGATGTATGCGATCAGAGAGACAGCCAAGGAATGTCGTTCACCCTTATTTGTTGTCGATGATTATCATAATGATAAAGTCGAAGAAGTTATTACCTTTGATTATCGTCCTTATCACGATTTAAAACTTAACACGAAAGCCAAATATCAACTTAAGAACGCTAGTTTAGCCATTGAAGCCACAAAAATCCTCGTAGAGGCTTTTCCTGTAGTCGAAGATGATATTCGTCAAGGTTTACTAATATCCTCTTTAGAGGCCCGTTATGAGCGAATTAACGATAATATTATCGTCGATGGAGCCCACAATCCCGAAGCGATTGAAAACCTGATGATGACTGTTATGGAAACCGAAGCAAAACCCATTCACGTTTTATTCGCCGCTTTTCGTGACAAGAATCACTCAGCAATGCTAACCACTTTAAGTAAAGATGCGGCTTCAATTACCTTAACAACCTTTCCACATAAACGAGCGAGAACAAAAGACGAATATTTCTTTTATTTAGATGAGTATCCGTTTTATGATGATTACCATCTGGCGATGCAAGACTTACGGGCTAAGTATCCTGAAGATATTATCTTGATTACCGGATCATTAGCCTTCGCGGCGATGGCTAGCAAATATTTACGAGGATAAGCATGAAACTAGATACTGTCCAAAAAATAACTCTATCAGGCATCTTTCTTGCCTTGGTCATTATCTTTACACGCTTTTTAGCCATTCAATATATTCCTGTCATTCCTTTTGTCCGCATCTCGCTTGGACCGGCTTTAATTATTTTTTCGTCATTACTATTAGGACCTGTTTACGGTGGCATTATCGGAGGATTAAGTGATTTCTTAGGTATCCTTTTAGTGCCTAATCCTCAAGGTTTTATGATTAATCCATTTATCACCTTAGTCTATATTTTGCTTGGTGTTTTACCTTGGGTAACACTCTTTGTTATTAAGCGCATAAAAATGACAAAAAGTGCACCTTATATCTTCTTTGGGGCAATTCTTGCCATTTGGCTTTTTATCTTATTCTTTTTGATATTCAATGATTCAATTATGCTTTATGGCATGACTTATCAATTTGATACTTTAAGCAAGTCATTAATTATTATCATTTCCTTTGTTCTTTCCGTTTTGATGAGTG
>JAAZFR010000155.1 GCA_012971835.1 Erysipelotrichia bacterium | reverse complement strand
TGGGTATAAACTTGGGTTGTGTTTAGACTCTCATGACCAAGTAATTCTTGAATAACTCGTAAATCAGCTCCACCTTCAAGCAAGTGCGTGGCAAATGAGTGCCTGAGCATGTGGGGATGTAGTCCGAGATATATGCTAGTCTTGTTTTCGACTTCCTTAAGGATAAATTCGAGGCCTCTTGTCGTCAGTTGTCGCCCACGTGAGTTTAAAAAGAAATAACCAAAATCTTGAAGCAATTCATCCCTTTGAAGTAGTTTTTCTCTTGTTGTGTCGCGATATAATTCAATGGCTTCCTTCGCTTTAAGCGAAAAAGGAACAATTCTTTCTTTTTTTCCCTTACCGCTGACTCGAATAATACGATTGCGAAAATCGATATCGCTACTTTTAATATTAACCATTTCTTCGGCTCTAACACCTGAGGCATAAAGCAATTCCAAAATAGCTGAATCCCGAGGAGCGAGAAAGTCTTTTCGCTTGGCGTTTTCAACAATCAGTGTCTCGACTTGTTCAAGATAGAGGGTTTTCGGATAACGAATGTCTTTTTTGGGACTTTGTACAAAAGAAAATGGGTTAAGTTTGATATATTTTTTGTTTTTTAGAAACTCATAATGATGACGCAAAGAAGCCAAACGACGAGCGCAGGAACGCTTCGATACTCCACTTTGCAATTCAACCGAAAGAAAATTGCGAATTGTATTAGTGCTAACTTCATCCATTCCTAATCCTTCGCTATGAAGGTAAGCATAGAACTTCTCAACATCACGCTTATATGAATCGATGGTCCGCTCAGAAAAAAGGCGCTCATGGCGAAGATGATCAATGAATTCTTGAGTTTGCTTATTCATTCATTTCGCTCCAATACTTAGTAATACTATCGAGGGCTTTATTGGCATCCTCTTCACGATGACGTTTGCTGGCGTTCTCTAAAATACCAAAATTAGCGTTCATCGGCGTGAAATTATTTGGGTCTGCTTTGGTAATATATCTAATAAGAGAACCAATCATCGTCGATGTTGGTGGTAAAGTAAAGTTTTGTTTCGTTTCTAAGTGATGAGCAATTATGCCGGCGATTATCCCGGTTGCTGCGCTTTCAACATAACCTTCTACGCCCGAAAGTTGACCAGCAACGATGATGTTTGGCTTATTTCTTATTGTCAAATCTTCATTCAGGACAAGAGGAGAATTTAAATAGGTATTGCGATGCATCAAACCATAACGAACAAACTCAGCCTTATCTAATCCAGGAATCAGACGAAAAACACGTTCCTGCTCCTGATATGTCAAGTTTGTTTGAAAGCCGACAATATTATATAAATTGCCAATTAAATTATCCTGTCTTAACTGAATAACGGCATAAGGGGGATTGTTGCGATCTAGAGCCAATCCTTTTGGTTTTAATGGTCCATATCGCAAGGTGTCAACCCCACGACTCGCGATTACTTCGATAGGTAAACAACCCTCAAAAAAAGTTGTTTCAAAATCATGAAGTTTTACCGTTTTCGCGTTAATGAGTTCATCGACAAAACGATAATATGTCGCTTTATCCATCGGACAATTAATATAACTATCATCGCCTTGATCATACCGCGACTTATAATAGGCAACTTTAAAATCGATGCTCTCCTTATATAAAATGGGCGAACTAGCATCATAAAAAGACAATGTATCGGCCCCCATTTTATCTTTTAAATCATCGATTAGTTCATCGCTAGTCAAAGGTCCAGTTGCTAAAATAGTCAGACCTTCAGGAAGTATTTTGATATTCTCACGAACAACAAAAATACGTGGGTTTTGCAGTATTTTTTCCGTAATTATCTTAGCAAATAGTTCGCGATCAACGCTCAAAGCATTTCCACTGGGCACCGCCGATTTATCAGCACATTCCATTGTTAAGGAAGACATTATACGCATCTCACTTTTTAAAAGTCCGCAGGCATTATCCAAGCGGTTGCTCTTCAAGGAATTTGAACAGACCAACTCAGCAAAAAGCCCACTTTGATGAGCAGGAGTCATTTCCTTTGGGCGCTTCTCATAAAGATAAACCTCATGCCCTTTATTTGCTAAGTAGTGGGCGGCTTCTACACCAGCTAAACCAGCCCCGATAACGTTTATTCTTCCCATGCGTCTATTATATAGCAAAACGGATGGTTTGACCCATCCGCCTCATACTTTATTTTTTTAATTTCGTACTATAATCGCATTTTGGATAATTGCTACATCCAATAAATTTTGACTTACGGTAAGTTCGAATTTTTAAATTCCCACCGCATTTTGGACACTTTCCCAACTCATGATCGTGTTCTTCATGGTGATGATGTTCTTCGTTTTTAACAAATTTACATGTTGGGTAGCCACTACATGCGACAAATGTTTTGTTTCTTCCATACTTGCGAATAACAAGTGGTTTGCCACATTCTGGACAATTCTCTCCAGTATATTGCGGTTCGACTTTCTCTGGTTTTTTAATATATTTGCAAGTTGGATAATTACTGCATGCGACAAACTGTCCGTGTTTACTTTTTTTATTAACGAGCGGGCTCCCACACTTTGGACACAACTCACCGGTAACTTCCTCTGGCTCTTTATACATTATCTGATACGCTTCTTTTACTTTTTGTTCAAATGGTGCATAAAAACTATTTAACATTTCAAGATGCTTGGTTTTTCCATATTGAATTTGATCAAGATCAGATTCCATTTTTGCTGTGTAACAAACATCTGCGAATTCAGGAAAATACTTAGCGACCACTGTCGCGGTTTTGATGCCTTGTTCAGTAGCTTTTAAACCATCCTTTGTCGCTTCAATATATTTTCGGGTTAATAATAAACGGATTGTTGAAGCATAGGTTGAAGGCCTGCCAATTCCGGCTTCTTCCATCAGTTGAACAACTTTAGCTTCGCTATAACGAGCAGGAGGTGTCGTAAATTTTTGCACTTTTTCTTTTTTTAGGATTTTAAAAACGGTTCCTTCTTGCATTAAGGGAGTGCAAATTACGTCGTTTTCATCTTCTTCATAAAGCCGACGATGCCCATCAAAAAGATTTTTTTTGCTTTCGAGTCTAAACTCTAACTCGCCATTTTTTAAAAATGCTGTCGAAACTTCTTCTTTCGCATCTGACATCAATGAAGCTAATGCTCGATTATAAATTAGTCGATATAATCTTATTTGATCATATGACAAATATTTAGAAACAAGACTAGGTGTCCGGTGATTACCAGTTGGGCGAATAGCTTCGTGAGCATCCTGACCAAGCAGTGTCGCTTTTTCCTTTTTTACCACACCGATGTAATTACTGCCAAAATTTTCGCTAATATAACTATGGGCCCTTTGAATATAACTATCACTTAATCTAGTTGAATCAGTGCGGATGTAGGTTACTAAGCCAACATGTTCCTCACCGACGGTTATACCTTCATAAAGACTTTGAGCGATTGAGGCTGTTTTCGAGGTTGAGAAGTGAAAACGATTTGAAGCTTCTTGTTGTAAAGTCGAGGTTTTAAAAGGTGGTTTGCTAGGAATATTACGTACCTTTTTAATGATCTCATTAAGAGTGAGATTTTCACCGAGTTTATTAAATAAATCTTGTGCGGCTTTTTCGTCCTTTATCTCAGGCGTTTTGCCATTTACCTTCGCCAACTTTAAATGATATTGTTCTTTGCAAATTTCGATTGTGACAACGATTTCCCAATATTCTTTGGGAACGAAATTCATGATTTCCTTTTCATGATCAGTAATGATCTTCAATGTTGCAGTTTGTACGCGTCCTGCTGAGGGCGAACGGAGTTTTTTTTGCATCAAGGATGATAGTTTAAAACCAATAATTCGATCAAGGATTCTTCTCGTCTCCTGCGAGTTAACAAGATTCATATCGATAATGCGCGGATCTTTGATTGCCTCTTTAATCGAATCGCGAGTTATTTCGTGAAACTCGAGACGTTTAGTACTATTAACATCTAAACGAAGCATGTCAGCTAAATGCCAAGCAATCGCTTCACCTTCGCGATCAGGGTCAGTTGCGAGCAAAACTTCATCGGCTTTTTTGGCTTGAGAACGGATTTCATCCCAAATTTTCTCTTTTTTGGGCATTAATTTATAGTTTGGTTTAAAGTTATTTTCAATATCGACGCCGAGCCCGCCTTTACCTGATGTTGCCAAGTCACGTAAGTGACCTTGGGTCGCTAAAATTGAGTAACCTTCCCCGAGATAACGGCTAAACGATTCACTCTTTTTTGGCGATTCGACAATAACAAGTTTCATGAATGCTCCTCGATATACAATTGATAAATATAGAGTTATGAGTGGGTTTTGTCAATCGCTTTGATGCAGCTCTATTTTATTAAAGTAAATACTTATTTCCTTTAAATATATTTAGTTATATTTTTGCAGATCGCTGAACTCATTTTCAGTTATTTCAATTCCCATTTCTTCATAGACATCTTTTGCACATTCGACTAGTTTTGCGCCTTGTTTAATAAGGCTATTGCACGCTGAGGAAAGATCGGCAGGAAAAGGAACACAGCAGACATCTTTACCTGCTGAAAGAGCATAGCTTACTGTAATGAGAGTGCCTGAACGAGCATCTGCCTCCCCTACCACGATTGATTTGGCAAGCATTGCGATAATGCGATTCCGTAATGGAAACTGACTGTGGTCTGGCTCAGTCGTGTTTGGATATTCACTGATAATAAGATGCTTGCTTTTTATGAGTTTATACAACTCGATATTTTCTCGTGGATAGCAAAAATCGATTCCCGATCCTAAAACGGCAACGGTCCGCCCTTTAACATTTATCGCAGTTTCGTGGGCGATTGTATCGATACCTTTCGCCATTCCCGAGATAATAATCATTTTCTTGGCTAAATCAGTAACGATAATCCGGGTCATCTTTTTACCATATTCGGTTGCTTTACGACTTCCGATATAAGCAATTGTTTCGTGAGGATGTTCAAGTAATGTCAAATCTCCATAGTAATATAAGACGAAAGGAGGTTTATGACATTGTTTGAGGTGATCAGGGTAGTTTTTATCGATAATTGTAACCGTCTCGGCTTTTAATGTGGCCATGACATCATTGAATGAAGCATCATCAATCGCTTCCTTGCGTTTAATCGCCCGATAGATGTCATCCCACTTTCCTTTATATTTTAGTGATAAGTAAATCAAAATATCTCTTCCTGTCATAAAAAACCTCCTCTTAATATATAAGGGGGGATTTTCAAAGCTAATCAGTAATTAACTATAGAAGACTAACGTGTTTTATGAGTTGGCGGGCAACCGGCCCATAAGTATAACGATGAATACTAGGCAATGCCCCATGTTGATTAAGGGCATCGATATGTGCCTTGGTTGGATAACCCTTATTTTTATCAAAATGGTATTGCGGATATTTTTGGTGTAAGTCCAACATGATATCATCCCGCACAACCTTGGCGATAATTGAAGCCGCGGCAATCGCTCTTACTTTCGCATCACCTTTTATGATGTCGTACACCGGACAAGAAAAACCATCAAGTGGCATTGCGTCGGTCATTATACAATCGACTTTTACATTTAGATTATTCAAAGCGATTTTCAT
>JAAZFR010000154.1 GCA_012971835.1 Erysipelotrichia bacterium | reverse complement strand
TCCTAAATCGCCTCGCGAGTATTTTGATGATGTTCTTTTTAAAGGTCTATTAATAAAATATGTGGGCGAAAAAGAAGCAAAACGGCTTGCCTTATCTTATAAAGTAGATTTTCAGGCAAAAGATTTTGATGATATTACTTCCTCGTTTATCGAGACATTTAACCCCGATTTTGATGACCCTGCATTTCGCAAGGATCTTAAAATTGACGTCAAAGGTCGTAAGTCGGGACGTATCGATACGTCGTTTGATTTTGATTCCTTCTTTTTGCATATTGAAAAAAGGGGACAAATTAAGCGCGATTCTTTCTTAAAGAAAGACTTAAAAGAAATCGAACGCCTTGCTGCCTTGTTCTCACTTGATGAACTCACGATGGCTGAAATTGTTATCGACTCGTACAATCCGGATAATAAAAATCAAAGACTTAATTTTCAATATATTTCTGAACGAGCTAAGGATGAAGTTAAGTTCCCCTTTTTCCATCGCAAAAGAAATGGCCAAAGAAGTGTCATTAATAGCGAAAGCGAATTAGCAAGTAAAGTCAAACTATTAGATTCAATGGCGCCGGGCGAATATTTGCGAATTAAACAAAATAACACTTCTCCAAGTCGTTCTGACTTAGATTTAGTCGACGATTTATCTAAAAATTATGGTTTTTCGCATGGTGTAATTAACGCCTTAGTCGATTATGTCCTTGCCAAAGCTGATAATGTCTTATCAAGACGATATACCGAAAAAATCGCTTCTTCTCTTGCTCGAGAAGGGGTGACGACAGCAATTGATACCATGAATTATTTGATTAAAATTAATTCCGCTTGGAAAGTGGCAAAACCATCAACTGTAAAAAGCGTCGCCAAAAATGATAAAGTAAAAGAAACTGAAATCAGCGATGAAGAACTAGAAAAAATCCTCGCTTCGATTGAAAGTAAGAAAAAGGATTAACGAGCATGGAAAAAATAAAACTCCCGCCTTTTGAAAAAACGGAACTCGATCAATATATTGATGAAATGCTCGAGGAACTACGCGGCGATGTCGAGGTTTACGAGATTATTAAGCAAACCTTGAATCCAACTGTTAAAATGGTGCGCGAAAACATTTCAAAGTTTATTGCCTTCAAAGAAGACTATGACTATTGTCGTAAATGTCCTGGTGTCGAAAATTGCCGTAAGGCAACCCCACACTTACAACTTAAACTCGTCAATGACAATGGCATGATTGAACGCGCTTTTACTCCCTGCCATAAAATTCTTAGACGCATTGAAATTGATAGTAAGTATTTATATGCCGACTTTCCGGGTGAGTGGAAAGAATCGTCAACAAAGACACTAGATAAAACTTCAGAGCGGAATCGTGTTATTAAAGTGTTCAGTCAATTGTTACAAGGTGGCTCGAATCGCTGGATTTACATTAAAGGCGGCCATCGTGTTGGGAAATCATTTTTACTGGCGACATTCGTCAATGATTTTATCGCTATCAAAAAAGAACCAGTTGCTTTTATTAATTCGACAAATCGCATTAAAGAATTAAATGATTTGGCTTTTAATGAAAAAGAGCGCTTTGCTCGAAGCATCGTCGAACTATCGAACGTCCCATTACTTGTCTTTGATGACTTTGGTAACGAGTATAAGAACGACTATGTTCGCGATACAATTGTTTTGCCAATTTTAATTGAACGCGCCAAAAACCGGCGTATAACTTTTTTTACCAGTGATTTTACGATCAATGAAATCGGACAATTGTATGAGACGAGCAAAGCTGGTGCGATTCGCGCTAAACAACTATCGCGCTTGTTAAAAGAAATGTGTGAGGAAGAATTCGATTTAAGTGGTTTGTCACTATATTAGCCAATAATTTTTTGAAGTTTATTATATAAAGCGTCTAAAGTCGAAGAATTATCAACGATATAAGTCGCTTTTTCTTTATTGTGCTTCGCGTCAAAACCGGCGTTAAGGGCTAAAGAAATTTCAACTGGTAAGCGGCGGTGAGCAAGCCGCTCTTTTTGAATATCCTTTTTAATATCGACATATAATGTCTCATCGCAATAATCAGCAATTTTTGATTCAAAAAGAAGAGGCATTTCAACAGCGATTCTGTGATCTTTGTTCGTTTTTTTGATTAATTCTAAAACTGATTGCTCAACTCGAGGGTGCAATAATTTTTCGAGTCTTCGTTTTTTATTGGGATCGGCAATGATGGTAGCAATAATCAAATTTTTATTAATATCCAATGTCGAAGTAATGACTTCTTCACCAAACAGCTTAATAATTTCTTTTTGAACATCTTTATTTTGATAAAGTTGGCTCACAATCGTATCGCCACTTATCGTAAGATAACCGCGATCCTTAAAAAAGGCGGTGGCAGATGATTTTCCCGAGCCAATTGGTCCTGTTATTCCCAAAACATATGGTAAAGAGGAATTTTTTTGGCAATTTGGGCAAAATGTCGTGCCTCGCCCCCCTACAAATATTTTGCGCATTTCATGATTACAGCGCTGACAAGGCAAATATTGACGTCCATAAGCGTTCAGTTTTGTTTGAAAGCCGCCATCAATACCTTGACTTGGATGGTAACTGCGAATTGTTGATCCGCCACTATCAATGGCCATCTTTAAAACATCGACGCTCGTGTCTACGATGGATTTTAATTGTTCATCGCTTAACATTTTTGCTGGTGTTTCGGGATGAATTCTTGTCAGGTAAAGAACTTCATCGACATAGATATTGCCTAGTCCTGATAAAAATGATTGGTCAAGAAGGAGCACTTTAATCGGAATCGATTTTCTTTTCATCTTAGCAAAAAGAGCGTTGGTATCACCAACATTAAATGGTTCTGGACCGAGTTTTGAAAGTGGCGGATGGCGAAGATACTCGGCGCTTTTATCGACCTTCATAATACCGAATTTGCGCGTGTCATTATATTCTAAAACGCTTCCATCATCAAAATAAAAAATAACACACGCATGCTTGTCATATTGCTCTTGATCTTGTTGATAATAGAAGTATTTACCCTCCATACGAAGATGAGAAATAAGAATCATTTCATCATTAAGATGAAAAATAAGAAATTTTCCGATTCTTTTTAAATCGATAATCGTCTTACCAATTAGTGAGTTTACAAAAGTGGAAACGTCACCATCGATTGTGTTGCGATTAATTATTTTAAGACTACTAATCGTCTTTTTAAGAACATGATTAGCGAGAATATTTTTAATAGTTTCAACTTCAGGAAGTTCTGGCATATTCTTTTTCCTTATTTGGCATCATACCAAGATTTACCGACGCCACCATCAACTTTTAATTTAACATCAAGACTAATAACATTTTCCATAATATTGCTTATCTCTTGGCGGACAGCCTCGATTTCATCGACATGAACTTTAAATAGTAGTTCGTCATGAATTTGCAAAACGAGTCTCGTTTTATAATGTTTGTCTTCTAACATCTTTTGCACCTTGACCATCGCTAATTTAATTAAATCGGCGGCCGTACCTTGTATTGGCGCATTCATTGCCGCGCGACGAGCGAACTCGCGCACTTGATAATTGCTGTCATATAGTTCTCTAAGATAGCGACGTCGACCGAACAAGGTTGAAACATACCCATCTTTAAGGGCTCGATCGACAACGTTTTGCAAATAGTCATTTACTTCAGGGTAAGTATTAAAGAAAGCATCGATGATTGTTTTGGCTTCTTTAGGAGCGATATCCAATTGTTCGGAAAGCCCCCAGTCAGAAATACCATAAATGATTCCGAAATTAACGGCCTTTGCTTTACGGCGTGCATTATCATTATTTGTTTTAAAAATGGCCTTTGCGGTGGCGGCATGAACATCTTCATCGCGATTAAAAACATCGATAAAAGAATGACATTTGCTAAGTGATGCGAGAATTCTCAGTTCAATTTGCGAATAATCTAAGGAAAGGATTTGATAATCGCTTTCTGGGTAATAAAAAGCTTGGCGAATTAAGCGACCTTCTTCGTCGCGAATTGAGATGTTTTGCAGATTTGGTTCACTCGAGGAGAGACGACCGGTTGTCGTCAAAGCTTGATTGAAAATAGCGTGTAACTTACCATCCTCATGAATGTGAACGACCAAACCATCAATGTAAGTTGATATTAATTTGGCGTATTTGCGATACTCAAGAATCTTTTCGACAATTGGGTGGTCATTAGCAATCTTTTTTAAGGCATCGCCTGATGTTGAATCTTTACGGTTGCCTTTCAGATTTAATTTGTTATATAACAAATCAGCAACTTGCTTTGGTGAATTGATATTAAGTTCTTCGCCCGCTAAATCATGGATTTCGCTTGTTAGAATATCAAGACGCTCACGATATTGGGAGCCAATACGATTCAAGGCTTGAGCATCGAGAGGAAAACCCTCAATTTCCATGTCGGCCAGCACTAATGCCAATGGTAATTCGATTGTTTGATATAGTTCGAGTGCTTCATGCTTTTTTAATTCTTCTAAGACGCGTGGTCGCAATTTAATTGTTAAATAAGCAACTTTAGTCGTCCGTAAGGGATTCGACTCATCAAAAAGCGATAACTCGGAATCGTTTTTTCCGTGGGCATCAACCCCAAAATAATTAAGAATTGAATCAACGTTATTTTTCAAAGTAGAATCAAGAAGATAAGAGGCTAATAATAAATCAAAGACTATGCCTTTTACATTAATATTTATCCGGCTAAAGGCAACAATTAGGGCTTTAGCGTCAAAACATGTTTTGCAAACTTTATCATCTTCCATCATCCTTTTTAAATCACTATCAATAATTAAGTCCTCATAGGAGAGATAATAATGTTTCTTACCATTTGAAATAGCTAGACCAAGCAAAGTGGTCTTAAAGTAGTTATCTTCTTTCATATCCAAGAATATGGCGATGTCATCTCCGAAGTCGAGATCGCGGCACGAATTAATTTTCTCATATTCAATTCGTATATCGCGTTCTGATTCAATTTTGAATTGGCTTGGCAAGCGGTTGAGAAGCTGTTTAAGTTCATATCTTTGACCGAATTCATTAATCTTGTCAAAAACATAACCTTGATAAAAGGTATCATCCAGAGTAAAAGGTAAATCGATATCAGTTTTAATGGTGGCTAGACGTTTAGACATTTCTCCCGTTTTTTGATAGGCAATGATGTTTTCACCAACCTTGCCCTTAATATTTGATGCTTGGGCAACAATGTTTTCAAATGTCGAAAATTCCTGAAGAAGTTTGACGGCTGTTTTTTCTCCGATACCAGGTATACCTGGTAGGTTATCACTAGCATCTCCCCTTAAGCCTTTATAATCGGGTATTTGCTCAGGAGTAATTCCGAATTCTAGAGGCATTGTTTTTTCATCCATCACCATAATATTAGACATGCCTGTTTTTAATATATGAATAGCGATATTCTTATCGATTAACTGTAAAAAGTCTCGATCAGAAGTATAGATAATGACTTGGTGTCCTTCGCGGCTCGCCTTTTTAGCGATTGTCCCACAAACATCATCGGCTTCATAGCCTTCTTGTTCATACACAAAAATGCCAAGCGATTTTAATAGTTCGCGCGCCAAAGGCATTTGCATTATTAAATCGGCATCAGTCGGTTTGCGATTGGCCTTATACGCTTCAAATTCATCGTTTCTAAATGTCTTTTTTCCGACATCAAAACCGACAATGATATGTTCGCCGCCTTTAAAGGATGTCAATATCTTATTAATCATATTGCCAAAGGCAAATAGGGCATTAGTTGGTATGCCGTCCTTGGTGCGCATAACTTTGGCGTTCGGCCCATAAGCCGTCGCATAATAGGCGCGAAAGAGCAATGAATTCCCATCTATTACATAAACTTTAGCCATGTTATTCCTCCAATGCGACAATGTCGTTGGCAATGAAGACATTTTCACGTTTCTGATCCATATATCCGGTTATTCGCACGATGTTTTTCTTTTGCAATAACTGATAAGAAAGAGCGTATGTTTTGGTAAAAATTGTCACATCTATGTCACCGGTATCGTCATATATGTTTAAAAAGGCCATCGGGGTACCATTACGCGTATTAATGACGCGGACGGTGCGAATAACACCGACAACTTGCAAAGTTGCACCTCGACTATCTCTTGCATCGACAATCGTTGTAATTGGGAATTTTTTAATAATCTCCATTTTGTATTTTAAGGGTGAACCAGAAATCATCAAACCTAAGACTTCATACTCGCGGTCCAAGTTTTCTAAAGGTTCATCAAATGCTTCTTGGTAACGTGGCTTGCTCGCAAAAGGCAAGTCAATGACCATTTGTCCATCCTTAGAATAAAGCATGGCTCCGTAACGTAGAGCGGTGTTAATTGTGGCTCTCAACGACGAACGCGAGACATCAAAATTGTCAAAAGCACCAGCATCAATTAACTTCGTGATTTGCCCTTGGTTAATTTTATATTTAATCATTCGGGCGACAAAGTCGAAAAAGTCTTTGAATGAACCATTATTAAGTCGTTCTTTGATAATGGCATCAACTAAGGCACCGAGAATCCCTTTGATTGATGATAAAGGAAAAAGAAGAGCGTTATCTTTAACGATAAAAGCTTGAGTTGAACGATTGATATCAGGATTGAGGATACTAATCCCCATCTTACGTACTTCGTTAAGCGTTTCATTAAACTTAGTATCGTTACTTCCCGAAGAACTGCCGAGAATGGAAGCGTAAAATTCGGGAGCGTAATATGTTTTCAAATAAGCCATTTGACAAGCGAGAACCGCATAACAAAGTGAATGGCTGCGGTTAAAGCCATAATCTGCAAATTTATAGATTAAGTCAAAGACAGACTTGGCTTCTTCTTTGCTGTAGCCGTTCTTAATTGAACTACTAATAAAGTCATTTTCAAGACTCGATAGTTTGGCGCTATCTTTTTTCGATATGGCTCGCCGGAAAACATCGGCTTGCCCATATGAGAAATTCGCCATTTTACGAACTATTTGCGTAATTTGTTCTTGATAGACGATAATACCATACGTTGAAGATAGTATTGATTCGAGAGCTTTGGAAGGATAAATGATTACTTCTTTTTTCTCCTTACGCCGTGCGTAACTCGGAATATTATCCATTGGTCCGGGACGGAACAAAGCTAATAAGGCAACAATATCTTCAAATGATTCGGGGTTTAAGGTCGAGATTGCCTTTTTCATTCCCGCTGATTCGAGTTGGAAAAGGCCCATTGTTCGACCATCTTTGATGATGCGAATGGCCTTTTTATCCTCAAAAGGTAGTTCTTGATATTTTAGTTCAATTGAACGATTTTGCTTAATTAAGGTCAGACATTCATCAATGATTGATAAGTTGCGAAGTCCGAGAATATCCATCTTTAGAAAGCCTTGTTCTTCTAAATAGTTCATTTCGTATTCAGCGATATAATCGCCATTAAAATCGATATTAATCGGCAAAACATCCTCGAGAGGAGAATTATTTAAAATAATGCCGGCCGCATGGAGACCTGATTGTCTTGGTAAACCCTCGATCAAGGCTGCTAATCCGACGATAT
>JAAZFR010000020.1 GCA_012971835.1 Erysipelotrichia bacterium | reverse complement strand
TTAGGCGCTATTGCCGGAGACGAAGAGAGTCCTGACTCAAACACAAATACAAATCGCTACACAAATGTTGATGAAGTTGTACGCTTTGTTCAAGAAACGGGCGTTGATAGCCTAGCTGTATCGGTAGGAACTGTTCACGGCATGCAAAAATTTGCTCCTGGAGAAATCCCTTCTTTAAGATTTGATATTTTAGAGGAAATAAAAAGAAGATTACCGGGTTTTCCCCTCGTTCTTCACGGCGCGAGCAGCGTCCCTCAAGAAATAGTCGATAATTTCAATCTTCACGGCGGAAAAATTGATAACGCAATCGGAGTTCCTGAGAATTTACTTATCAAAGCTTCATTAATCAATATTTGCAAAATAAACATCGGAACCGATTTTCGCATGTCATATATCGGTGGTTTAAGAAAAGCACTCGATGAATATTCTAACCGCTTTGAACCTCGCTACTTCTTAAGTCCGGCCAAAGAAGCCGCCAAAAAGATCGTTGCTTACAAATTGACGCATGTCTTTAAAAGCGCCAATCGTGTATAGACTAATTTCATTAATATGCTATAAGCATCAGGAGGAAAAATTATGCCATTAGTTACGTCAAAAGAGTTGTTCGCCAAAGCCTATAAAGGAAAGTATGCCATCGGGGCCTTTAATGTCGATAATGTCGATATTATGAAAGCTGTTTTAAAAGCGGCCGAACAAACGAAGTCACCAGTCATCATCGCTATTTCCAGTGGGGCTCTTGGTTTTATTGGCAAAGAGTTCGTTAAAAACACCATTGATGATGCCATGAAGACAATAACTGTTCCCGTTGTTTTGCACCTTGATCATGGAAAAAGCGCGTCTTTATGCAAAGAGTGCGTTGACATTGGTTTTACAAGCGTGATGATCGATGCGTCAGCTTACGATTTTGAAAAGAATATTGAAATAACCAAAGAGGTAGTTGAGTACGCTCACACCCGCGGCGTGGTTGTCGAAAGCGAACTAGGCGCGATTGCCGGTATCGAAGAAGACATCCATGTTGAAGATAAATACGGACACTTCACTCATCCTGATGATGTGATTGAATTTGTCAGTAAAACCGGCATTGATAGTCTTGCTATTGCAATCGGCACCGCTCACGGAGCTTTTAAATTTAAGCCTGGGCAAAAGCCACAACTTCGCTTTGACATTCTTGAAGAAATCGAGAAAAAACTACCTGGTTTCCCCCTTGTCCTCCATGGTGCTTCCAGTGTGCCAAAGGCTTACCTTGACACTTTAAATAAATACGGCGGCAAAATGCCTGAAGCCATTGGTATTCCCGAAGACATGCTTCGTGATGCTTCAAGACATGCTGTTTGCAAGATTAACGTTGGTACCGATATTCGCGTTGCCTATGTCGGTGGCATGCGTAAAGCCCTGCAAGAAAAACCCGAAGAGTTTGATACGCGCTTATTCATTAATGCTGGCCTTAGCGCCATTACCGAATTAGTGGCTGATAAGATGGTTAATGTCCTAGGCTCTGCCGGTCACGCTAACGACTAAGGTTTATTTATAATAAAAAGTGCGGAATTACCGCACTTTTTTCATGTTCTATTTAGAAAGTGCTTTGACAATCCGCACAGCTGTTCCGGAAATCGAAACGCCGATTGTTCCATCGTTTAAGTTTCGCGTTGTCTCAATATCAATACCTATTAACGCATCAGCGCCCAACTTAATTGCCTTATCAATTAAAGCGTCTTTAACTTCTTTTTTTACTTCTTCAATGCGATCAGAAATGGCATTTAAACGTTCACCAGTCCAACCTTTAAACATATCGCCAATGCCTTTAATACCCGTTGAAATACTAATTCCGAAAATACTCTCTTCAAAAATAACATCAAGATATTCAGTAATAATATAACCATCTAGTTGGTGCGTTGTTGAAACAATAAAATCTTTCATTTTCTTATCCTCGTTTTTAAATTCAATTATTCAATAATGGTATTAGCAATCGCCTGGGCGAGTTTTCGCAAAGCATCGAGTTGAAAAGTTTTAAGTGATGATTTAACTGTGAATTTTTCTACATTAATAATCGAATTGTTGTTCAGTTTAGCTAATGCTGGTCGCACAAGCGAATCAACATTTGGTGCCCATGAACCATTTTCAATCACGGCAAACGAACGTTTTTGCATGTTTGATGAAACCAAATCGCTTAAGAATGTCTCCATTCTCGGAAATATCTTAAAGTTGTAGGTCGAGGAAGCAATAATGAGACCGGAATAACGAAAAACGTCGCTTAAAATATAAGACGGGTCAGTCGAAGACACATCGTGAATACGAATATTATTAACACCCAAATCCGCTAAATAGCCAGCGAGAATGTCGATGACTTCTTCAGTATTGCCATAGATTGAGGCAAAGGCAATGACAACACCCTTTTCTTCAGGCGTATAACTTGCCCATCGGCGGTATTTATCAACATACCAACTAATATTTTCGCGCCATAAAGGTCCGTGCAAGGGAAGTAAAAAACGAATGTTTAACTTCTCAAGTTTATTAAGTAGAGAAAGTGTTTGCGCCCCGTATTTTCCAATTATATTGGAATAGTATCTTCTAGCTTCATCAAGTAATAGTTCGGCGAAGTTAATCTGATCGGCGAATAAATTCCCTTCAAGAGCTCCAAAGGTGCCGAATGCGTCGGCAGAAAATAACAAGCCCTCGCTTTCTTCGAAAGTAACCATGACTTCCGGCCAATGAACCATCGGAGCCATAAAAAATCGTAAGGTTCTTTTACCAATATTTAAAGTGTCGTTTTCTTTAACATCAATTTTTCGTCCCTGCAAACCGATGTCGTAAAATTGGTCAAGAAGACGAAAGGTTGTTGAGTTGCCGACAAGAACGACATTTGGATAGCGGCGCATAATATCGACAATCGAACCGCAATGATCGGGTTCCATATGGTTGATTACTAAATAATCGAGATCACGACCACGCAAAGCGTGGATGACGTTTTCCATAAATTGTTGACCGCCAGCTTTATCAACTGTATCCAAAAGAACAGTTTTTTCATCAAGAATGACATATGAGTTATACGCCATACCTCGTTCAACGGGGTGGGTATTTTCAAAAAGGGTAATGCGGCGGTCATTGACGCCGACATAGTAAACATCATTAATAATTGTTTTAACGTTATGCATTGATAAACTCCTAATAATACGCAAGAAAATTATACATATCTATCTTCGCATAAACAAACGATATAGACTTACTTCGAATTATTACTAGTAATTAACTCGTCTTTTTTCTTCTTATCGAGGAATAGTTTGTAGTATGCAACCATTCCTGCCGTTCCTAGAAGTGATACGCCAAAGAAAACATAAGAAGTTATGACTAAAGGAGTGCCGACATAGGAGATGTGGGCAGCTGTTACATCCTCATCGACGATAAAAGATATTAGACCATCAACATTGCTGGCTTCGGTTTTTGTAACTAATCCTTGCTCATCGAATATTTTTATTTGATAACCGGGATAAAAAAGAAGGGGCATTTGAATAAGGGATTCTTCGCTAGCTGCAATTGCTAACTCATAGTGCGGAGTTTTTTTATAAGTTACCTCAAGTTCGCAGTCTCCATAAATAACGAGTGGAGATAGTGGATATTCGTGATTGAAGCTGCTGCTAATCTTTGCTTTAACCTGATAATACAATGTATTACTATACTCAGGAACATAATCATCTTCAGAAAAAATACGTGGGATATATTCGCGATTCCAACCAATTGAGGAGTTGGAAGAAAAGTGATTTTCATCACCATAGAAAATATATGAGCTTTCGTTGAGGTTTTCATATACTAGTCGCTTTTCAGGTAGAGCTTGATTTGTCACAAGACAAAAGCCAATCACCACTGTCGCGGCATAAGGTACGGCTCTATTAAAGCGAAACTTATGGCAAAGCCAAGCGATGGCCCAGCTTGCAAAAAACTGAATAAAAGCCCATAAGCGCCACGGAAATTGAATCATTAATAATTGTTCAGGCATAATTTGCCAAATCCACTTCTGCGTAATTAAACCAAAGGTGAGTAAAAGAATAACAACCAAAAACCAGAAATCCAATTCCTTATAAATCGATTTTATTCTCCCTACTTCTTCATTTATATTTTGCTTTAATAATGATTCAATTAGGAAATAGATCGTTACGACTGCCACTGCTCCAAGGATGACCTCTAAGCGATAGGCAAAAGCAAACATTAAACCAATATAGACGCCCGAACTGATTAGAAAATGGAAATAACGAAGTTTTTTTACATTAGAAAGTATCTTATCGATAATTAAGAATAGAATGCTTAAAAAGACAAAGACGACAATTTGCGTAGTCAAAGCCGTTCGCCCCATAGACAAACCATAATGGCTTTCCATATAAGGAAAATTCAAAAAGCCCGAGAAACTAAACGATGTATTGATGCGGTTGGTGACCATCGCCAACGTCGTCCACATTCTCTCGGCGTTAGATATGTTATAAATCCCACTATTGACTAATTCAAGGGTTGAAAAGAGATTAATTGACATAATGCCGACAAGAAAAATAATTGATATTAATCCCGTTATCCAGTATCGAGGTTTGCGAATAAATATAGCGATTTTATGCGTGTTAAATAGAAGATAAATGATTCCAAAAATAAAGCCGAAAATTGCCGTTAAATTGTGGCTTAGAAAGAGAAGCGAGCCGCCAATAATAATTTCGACAAAGGGCAAGACTGT
>JAAZFR010000153.1 GCA_012971835.1 Erysipelotrichia bacterium | reverse complement strand
CCGAGAGCTTTGATATAATCAAAACCGGCAGGATGACCACCTTTTGTTTTTCGGCCTTTTTCAATTAAACCAAGATACTTGCCTTTATGGACGATATCGGTGTGTTCATCAATCGTCATGTCACGAACATGAGCTTCGTAAATAACGGCCTCAGTGTACCTGCTGAAGTCTGGAAGATACTTATCGTTAAAGTCAATTTTTATTCGTTTGGGGTTTAAAACGACTGAAGCCTTATTATTCGTCAATGATAATTTCGCGTAAGGATCGCTAACTTCAATTGTCTCGCCATTATTCGTCACCTCGTAAAAATACGAGACACCATCGAGGTTACCTTTTACTTCCGCGCGATAAACACCACGTTCATGGCGAACCATGTTCATCAAGCACCACTTTTTTTTAAAATAATATTTAAGAACTACTTTTGAGGCCAAAGGCGCCCAAAGAGCGAAGGTAGTTAATGACGATGAATAGGTTGAACCTAAGTCTTGACCATCATAGGCATAATTATCATCAAAATCATCAGACTGTGCCAAAAGGGAGATATCGACATTTAAGACACCAAGTTCGCTAGAAACAAGACGATAGTCGTTGCCGAGAATTATATCCTCATTTAACTGCAAAATAAAATAGTGTTCATGACTATTCTTAATATGTTCTTTAATAGTCAGTGAATAATCTTTATGATTATTCGTAAATAAATCAAAACTAGCCTGGTCAAGATTGGTTAAAGGAAAAACATCAACCTTAATTAAAGTTGGTGTGACAAGATGAGCTTTAACTAGTCGCTTCATCATATACAGACAGTTGCCACCGCATAGTCGCCATCGTGGGCAATCGAAACATCATACTCGACATTGTTATATAAGACAAACGGAGCTTGATTTGGACCACGGTAGAGAACTTCAATATGTTTTAAAGGGATTTTATCTAGGCCTTGTCCTAAAGCCTTCATAAACGCTTCTTTAGCGGCAAAACGACCAGCTACAAAGGTTAGCTTGTCTTTCTTATTAGACAACAAAGCGAGTTCCTTAACACTCAAGATGCCTTCGGCAAACCGCTCGACATCCTTGATGCGTCGCATATCGACGATATCAACACCAATACCCATTTTATTTATCCTCCTCAACAACTAGTTCGGTTGAACCTGGATTAACGCTTGGCGCATTAAAATTTGCATCATGAACTAGAACTTTACAACCTTTGGCGCTATCGCTATCGGTCGAGACAATACCATCTTTTTGCAAGCGAGCAAATAGACGCCCCGCCTTAGGGAAACCGACGCCATATGTCCTTTGAATAAAGCTAATCGAAGTATATTCTCTTTCCGTCGTATCTTGAATGAGTTGAGAATAAAGTTCTTCTTCCGCCATCTCTCGCGAGGAAGTATTGCTGGCAACATCAGCACCACTCATCGGCCTAAAGTCTTCAACTTTTTCTTCAAGATCTAAGAAATTAGGATCATATTCGACCGGCCATTGCTTTTTGATAAAATCGGCCACGCGATTGATTTCGCTAATATCGACAAAACAACCTTGTAAACGCGGCTTACTCGTCCGCGAAATAATTGCACACTCGACGAGCATATCGCCATTGCCAAGTAATTTTTCGGCACCAGATTCACCAAGAATGGTCGTCGAATCGACATAACTTCCCATCATCAAGGCAACGTGGGCAGGAAGATTGGTCTTAATGCGGGGATTAACAACATCAGTTGTTGGTCTTTGCGTCGAGATAATAAGATGAATACCTGCCGCTCGAGCCTTTTGAGCGATGCGAACCACTGGCTCATGAATATCACGACATGTATCGCTTAAATCGGCATATTCATCAACAACGACGACGACATAGGGCATAGTAGGTAAACCACTACGCTTAGCGTAGTCATTATATTGCGATATTTTGCTGACGCGAGCTTCTTGAAAAATTGAATAACGCTTTTCCATCTCGTCAACTAGTTTATTAAAGGCAACCTTTGCTTTTTTACTATCCGTAATAATCGGGCATAAAAGATGTGGTATGTCAGCATAGTTTGAGAGTTCAACGCGCTTGGGATCGACGACCATCAGTTTTAGTTCGTCCGGGCGATTGCGCATAATCAAAGCCATCAAAATCGAATGGACAAAGATCGATTTACCACTGCCGGTACTACCAGCAACGAGCATGTGAGGCAAATCGGTAATATTGGCATAGATTAGTTCACCAGAGATGTTTTTACCAAAAGGAATATCGCGGTTGTAACGACCACCGGTTTCCATCTTTTCTAGAGCTTCTTTTAAACCGACGTTCGTGCGGTATTCGTTAGGAATTTCTAGTCCCGAGGTAGCTTTACCGATAACGAGTGGTTCGAAGCGGGTCGAGACACCGCCAAGACGAATGGAAATGTCGTTGATATATTTTGACATCGATGAGACAGAAACGTTGCGATCCATTTGGACATCATAACGGGTTACCGAAGGTCCAATCGTGTGACCGACAACTTTTGCGCCGATATTTAAGTCTTCAAAAATGGTATTAATCAGTTCGGTTCTTGAAAATGTTGATTCCTCGTTTTTCATCAAATCTTCTTTTGACTCATGGTTGTCCAATAAGTCGAGCGATGGTAAAACATATTCGCGAATTGTCGGTTCAACTACTTTGGCTTCTTCGCGGCGCGGTTGCTGGACAATTGGCTTTTCTACTTTTACTTCCGAAGTTTCTATTCCTTGCAAAGCCGATACTTCTTCTTTAACGTCTACATTATTAATTACCGGTTCACTAATGGCCGGCCTCGGTTCATTAGGAAGAGTAGCCCGAACATAGGCGGGCTGTTCATGTTTAGTCTGCGGCGCTTGATCACCATCCATAAAAAAGACCGCTTTGCGAAGACCTTGATTGCCGTTAAAGGATTTAACTTGAAAGTTTAATTCACCATTCCCGGGACGATAAGGGGGAATGGCTTGAGCGTCAGGGGAAGGTTTCGCCACTGGCTTCACATCAGGATAAGACTGTGTCTTGGGTGTGTCGTTGCGGCTTTGATCAACTTGAGAAACGACAGTTGGTTTAGGAGCAACAATAATATCCGGTTGCCTCGGTAAAACGCTAACTGGTTTTTCTTTAACTATCGGAATTGAAGCGGTCGCCTTCTTGTTATCTTGAAAGACAATATCTTCGAATTTATCGGGTTTTTCTTTGCGAATTTCTTTATAATAATAGGCTTGTTCTTTGTGCTTTTTTTGCGTCTCTTTGATACGTTGATACACTATTTTAACTTGTCGATTAAAAATGAGGCCTACACCAAAAAGCAAAATCAAACTAGTGACAATAATCGCGCCGAT
>JAAZFR010000152.1 GCA_012971835.1 Erysipelotrichia bacterium | reverse complement strand
TTTTAGTTGGGACCAATAAGTGAATGCAATCAAAGATTGAAACAAAGTATTTTTACTAACTCACATTGTATCATACCCACATTCGTGTATAATGGTATGCGAGGTAAAAGAATGCCTATTTTTGATTTTACGGATATTCCTAATCTAATACTTGTTTGTGTTGTTGGCGCTCTTTTTTTAGCTTTGCTCGTTGTATTAATTACTTTTTTAATTAGTCGTCATAGTGATATAAAGTATCGCAAAGATATAAAAGAACAGGCCAATACAGTTCGGGTTTATATCATAGATATAAAAAATAATACAGTTCGCTTCTTTAATCGCTCAAATATACGCGAACAAAGGCTATTGTCGGTTACTGATTTCTACAATCAATTTCCTAATTTTGAGAGAGAAAAACTCATTGAGTGGATTGGTTCTTTAATTGATTCGACTAAGTCAACCCCCGACTATTTTGAAATTGATGTTATTATGAGTAAAAACAAACGCGCCTATTTTTCTATGTTACAAGTCCAAGAAGTCGATAAGGAAAAACAAATAATTCATCTCGAAAGCTATCTACTGAGGTATCTACCTCCTAAAGCTAGCGAGGGCAAAGTGGTAAGCGCGAGCTCAATGGAAGAAATATCCCGCATTCTCCTCGACAATTCGCCATTTCGCGGGGTTTCTGTCGCTTTAAATTTTTACTATCGCCGCTCAACATCTCAGAACAAAAATGGTTCTTTTGACCGTTTAATTTTTTCGCAAATAAAAGAAATTTTGTCGCCACATATTACGCAAAATCGTTACTTTATTGAACCTTCACACCATGAAATTGTTGTCTTTGATACGCGACTCACTTCTCATTCGAGCATTATGCTTTTTGTTCATTCGATCGTTAATGATATTAATCGTTTTTTAAGTCTAAACAGTTTGATTGAACAAATTGGCATCTCAGTGGGTATCGTAGAACATAAATTTTTTCCGAATGAAGCCGAAAAACTTCTTCGACAATCACTAGTTGTGGCTTCATATGGTCAAGAAGATAACGAGTTGATTACTTGGTATGAACAAGGAATGAGAGGCGATGATGCCATCGATCAATCGAATAGAACTGAAGTCGAGAATATTATTCGTAACAAAAAACTAAAGTTTCTTTATCGCCCCGTTCTCGATGCCGACAAAATGAAAATTATAGGATATCAATCGTTCATCCATCCCTTTGATACCTTTTTCGATTCGATTGCCGAATTGAAAGAATATGCAACGAGGACCGAAGATGACAAAGAATTATTTGGCACTATTTCCCGCAATGTTATCTCCCACTTTATTAATGAAAAGACTGGTGATTATCTTCGCCTTTTCTTTGAAGTTTTATGGCAAGAAAAACCATATATCCTAAAAACTTTCGGCCATATTAATCGCATTAAAGAAACGCATCTCGTTCTTGTTTTTTCAGAAAAGGACATGAATATTCAGACTGACGATGATGAAATCATGATTAGTGAACTTAGAACTTATAAAGTCAAAGGATATGAAATCGCCTTAAAGCTGGCGGATAAAGACCTTCTTCTTAATTCAACAGTTTATGATATGTTTGATTTCTTTATTCTCGATGAAACAATGACACATGATATTAATACAAATAGTAGAAGGCGTTTACAAATGCGTTCGCTAGTTGAAAAACTGTTAAAATACAACAAGCCGATTATTGCGACCGACTTACAAAACTGGAATGCGATTGAACT
>JAAZFR010000151.1 GCA_012971835.1 Erysipelotrichia bacterium | reverse complement strand
GCGGTATTCCTAGTTTGGCAAAGAACATGTTGGAATCAGATGCGGCCGCTTCTCTTTTTACCCTTATCCGCCATTTTAGCAATATCGTGACATTGATGAGTCAGCAAGTTTCGGGAGCAGTTATGCTTGCGCAAATGACAACCATCCTCGCCTCATATCTCTACGATGAAGAGCTGCGTGGCGTTGATTATTCAGATAAACTTCTCACTCGTTTGATGTATCAACTGATTTATGAACTAAACTTGCCCCTTAGAGCTGGCTCGGAATCAGCTTTCTCAAACTGTACCCTTGAATTTGGAAAACCATCTGAAGACATCAAGGATGAGTATGTTGTTGTCGGTGGTGAACCTCGTGAATACCGTTATACTGACATTCCCGCTACTTATTTTGATCGCATTAATGTTGCCTTTATTAGCGCGATGGCAAAAGGTACGAATAAAGGTATTCCTTTAACATTTCCGCTAATCACTGTTCAAATCGATGATAATTTTAATTATCATAACCCTGTTTTTCTTCTGTTATTAGAAAAAATGTATACGTGGGGCGGCGTTTATTTTGAAAATTTCCGCACCGAAGCATTCAATGATCCTTACTATAAAAACCTTAACCCACTAATCAAGGCCAAAGACCCAGCTGTTTCAAGAAGCCTTTGTTGCCGTCTAAACATTAATCTAGGTCTTTTATCACGGTTGGGCGGTGGCATTTTCGGCTCTTCAGTCGGCAATGTCGGCGCGATTCAAGTTCTGAATCTAAATATGAATAGAATGCTAATTGAATTTGGACATGATGAAGCTTTATTAAAAGATAAAATACGCGAGTACATGGAAATCATGGAAGAAGGACATCTCGCCAAGCGCAAATGGGTTGAAGATCATAAAGAACTATACCCAACTTTCTTCGCCTTTAATAAGAATTTAAAAAATTACTTTAACGTCTTCGCCGTAACTGGCATGCATGAAGGTCTAATCAATGTTGGATATCCGCTAGGCATGAATGATCCAAACGGAAAACTTTATGCTCACGAATTGATGCAATATATGTCAAAAGTTGTTGATGATTTTATTGTTCGCGATCGAGTTGCGTGCGGAATAGAATATGCACCCGCCGAAAACGCTGGAATCAAACTTGCTCGCAATGATGTGAAGTGGGCCGAAAAACACGGACGCAAAATATTTGTTCAGGGCGAGAGCGACAACATATTTCTTACTTCTGGGTGTATGCTTCCTTTTAGCGAACCTGATTTTACCAAACAAATTGAAAACGCTGCCGAGTTTCAAGGCTATGCTACTTCGGGATCAATCCTCCATCACTTTATCGAATCTAAGATTGAACCTGAATTACTTGCGAAATATATTGAACGACTTTTTAGAAAACCCATTAACTACATTACCCTTTCGCCGACAGTAAGCAGCTGCTTGTCCTGTGGACAAACGCTTGCGGCCACTGACGCTCTTCATGTTGACGAGTGCCCAACTTGTCACAGCACTGATATCGGAACATATAGTCGCGTGATTGGTTATGTGCGCATGATTGCCCGCAAAAACATTAAGATTAACGAAAAAGGCTATTATAAAGGCGATTATAACTTCTGGAGCAAAGCGCGTCGTTTCGACT
>JAAZFR010000150.1 GCA_012971835.1 Erysipelotrichia bacterium | reverse complement strand
CTACTTTGCTATGCACGCTAAATTTTAAAGCAGTGGCGCGCATGTCATGTAATCCCTCAATTGGTGGTTCGGCCAAAGGCATAGTCGTTAGAGAAATTGATGCTCTTGGAGGTTTGATGGGCATCTGCGCCGATCATCAGTACCTTCAGATGAAAATGCTTAATACCGGAAAAGGTCCCGGTGTTCAATGTTTGCGAACGCAAAGCGATCGTGAAATTTATCCGTCATACATGCAGAAATTACTTGTCGCGACGCCTAATTTATCTATCAAAGAGGGAATGGTTGTATCCTTACTTCACGATACAGAAAAAGTTTTTGGCGTAGTGATGGAAGATGGCGAACAAATTATAGCTAAAGCTGTAATCATTACGACTGGAACGTATATGGATGCTCGTATTTTACGAGGATTAGAATCTGTAGCGAGTGGCCCAGATGGAGAAAAGCCATCAATTGGTCTTTCTAAAAATCTTGAAGATATGGGCTTAGAAGTTTATCGCCTTAAAACAGGAACTCCGCCTCGTATTCGCAAGTCATCAATTGACTTTTCTAGGGCGAGTATTCAATATGGCACAAATGCTAAATTAGCCTTCTCTTATACGACAAATAATTACGTTCCTTTTGATGAACAAATGGTTTGTCACCTCATTTATACCTCTCCTGAAACGCATCGAATTATTAAGAATAATTTGAATAAATCAGCACAATTTAACGGACAAATAAAAGGCACCGGTCCACGCTATTGCCCATCGATTGAAGGTAAAATAACCACCTTCTATGATAAAGTTCGTCATCAACTATTTTTGGAACCCGAAACAAAAGATGGTGATTCAATTTATATTCAGGGGTTCGCCACATCTATGCCCCGAGATGTTCAAGAACAAATGGTGCGTTCTTTGCCCGGCTTTGAAAAAGCGGAAATTATTAAGTTTGGCTATGCCATTGAATATGATGCCGTTGTTCCAACTCAATTTGATGCGACTTTACAAATGAAAAAATATAAAGGTTTGTACGGCGCTGGACAAATATGCGGAACATCAGGATATGAAGAAGCGGCCGGACTTGGTTTGATGGCGGGAATTAATGCCGTTAGATTTATTCGTGGGCAACCACCTTTTATCTTAAAAAGGAACGAATCTTATATTGGCGTAATGATTGACGATCTTGTCACTAAAGGCGCGAACGAACCATATCGTTTGTTATCTTCTCGAGCCGAATATCGACTTCTATTACGTCACGATAATGCCGATTTGCGCCTAACGCAATATGGTTATAATTTAGGGCTTATTCCATCTGAAAGGTACGAGGCGTTTAGTAATAAAAACAGAAGCATCGATCAAATACTTTCGATTTTAAGGCATACATATTTAGGATCCAACAAACGAGTTAATGACTATTTAAGGAGCCAAGGTAGCACGCCATTAAAAGCGGGTACCCTTGCCTTTGATTTATTAAAAAGACCAGACATCAAATATTGTCATCTTCTCGAGCTTATGCCCGAACTAAAAAAGTATATTCTCGATGATACTGGCATTATGCAAATCGAAATCATGGTTAAATATGAAGGTTATATTGCTAAACAAGAAAAAGAATCAAAGTCATTTGCCAAATTTGAAAATATTCTCTTGCCAGAAAGCTTAGACTATCTCCATCTTGATGGACTAGCGCTTGAAGCTCGACAAAAGCTTCAGAAAATCCGCCCCCGAACCGTTGGTCAAGCCAGTCGAGTCGGCGGTGTTAATCCCAGCGACATATCAGTTCTTGTTCTTACGTTAAAAAGACGAGGTTTATTATGAAATTAGATGTCTTTCAACAGTACGTAAAACAACAATTAAACATCGTTTTTAATAAAGAACAAATCGGAGCTTTTGCCACCTATCTCGACATGTTAAAAGAGTGGAATAATCTCTTTAATCTTACGTCGATTGTCGACGATGAACAAATTGTTGAAAAGCATTTTCTCGATTCCCTTATCCCCCTTAAATACGTCTCACTAAAAGATAAGAAAATTATTGATATCGGTACGGGAGCCGGCTTTCCAGGCATGGTAATCGCGATTGCTCTACCGGAAGCGAAAATAACCTTGCTTGAACCTAATAATAAAAAGATTCGCTTTTTAAAAGCGGTTAAAGAAAAACTTCGATTAGAAAATGTAATCATCATAGCGGGGCGAGCTGAGACGGAAAATGAGCTAAGAGAAGAATATGACTTTGCGATTGCCAGAGCCGTTAAACAGTTAAATATTCTTGTAGAATTATCAACTCCGCTTCTAAAAGTTAAGGGTTTCTTTATCGCCATGAAATCAAGTAGCGTTAATGAAGAAATCTTATTATCAAAAAGGGCTTTGAATATCTTAAATTGTGCGATTCAAGCGATTCATCAAGATATTTTGCCAACCGAAAAAGATGAGCGAGCAACTGTTATTATCGTTAAAAACGATAAAACGCCAAATTGCTACCCTCGTTCCTATCATTTAATCAGCCGCAAACCCCTTTAACTATTTAAGGTAGCAATTAACTAAGGTAAACTTATAAATCATGGCGAAAATAATTGGGATTGCAAATCAAAAGGGCGGAGTTGGGAAAACGACGACCGCCCTTAATTTATCAAGCGCTCTAGCTCATTTTAAAAGACGCGTTTTGTTGATTGATTTGGATCCACAAAGCGATGCGACAAGAGGCGTTGGTTTAGATCCATCTTTATTAACAAGAAGTGTCTATGATGTGCTCGCCAATAACTATGACATAAATAAAACGATAAAAAGAACGCCGTTAAAGTATCTTGATATTCTTCCCAGTAGTTTAAAACTTGCCTCGCTCGATGCTTTTTTAACGGATAAAGTATTAGACAAAACAACCATCCTTCGCGATACCTTAAAATTTGTAAAAAAAGAATATGATTATGTGATTATCGACTGTCCACCCTCACTTGGTATTTTAAATCTCAATTCAATGATTGCTTCTAATACCATTTTAATACCTGTTCAATGCGAATATTTTGCGATGGAGGCTGTTTCGACAACGCTCGGAGCAATTTCAAAAATCCAAAGATCATCTAACCCCAAGCTTGGCATTGAAGGATTTCTTTTGACAATGTATGATCCAAGAACGAGATTAGGAACCGAAATCACAACCCAGATAAGAGGTTTATTTAAGGAGAATACTTTTTTGACGACGATTCCGCGGAATATTTCAATCTCCGAAGCTTCGGCGAAAGGTGTTCCTGTTACATTATTCCGCCCGAGTTCATCGGGAAGTTTAGCTTATTTTTCTTTGGCTCGCGAAGTGATTGATAAAGAAGAAACAAACAAGATTTAATTTACTAATTGTGCAAGTTGCACAATAATGAAATAGATGATTAAATACTACTTTTTTGCGTCGAAAAAAGATATTAATGTTGAACGTTTTAACGATGCTTTGTATAGTGCATACTCAAAAATATATGAAATACATTTTTTCGATGAACAAAATGGTTATATTGTTTCTGATAAATATTTTTATGACTCTTTAGAATCGCTGATTCCGGTAATTATGAGCGATACTGATAATTCATATACCATCTTGATGTGTCACGACAAGAGCGAGTTAAGTCGTCTTGCGATTAGAAAAGCTAAGAAAGGGCCTAATATTTATTTGACGAATATGGCTGACTTGCTTTTTAATCTCGTTATTGATGGGGATTTTGATCTTTTTTATGTCATAAAGAAAAAAATTGACACCATTCCTCGACAGTTGATGCTGACAGCCGAAACGTTTGTCTCGACTGGTTTGAATGCATCATTAGCGGCAAAAAAGCTGTATATTCATCGCAATACTTTTTCTTACCGCCTCAATCAATTTATCGAAGCGACAAATCTTGATATTCGCGACTATCACAATGCCCAGTTTTTCAGTCTTGTTCTTCGCCTAATAAGTCATAGCAAGTTTATCTAATCATCTACTTATCTATTGTTTAAAAGTCGCATTAATGCGACTTGCATTTTTTTAATTTTTCTATTCATATGTTGATTTATAGATATATACTATGTATTGTGCTAAAATACTAATTTGATATTCGTCAGTTCTATTGTGAGGTGATTTTTGTGGAAGCGATGAAGAAAATTATGGAAGCCGAACGGCAAGCTTCAAGTCTTGTTACTGAAGCTCGCGTTTATAAGACGATGTTGCTTAATCAAGCCAGAAGAAAAGGCGAAGATAAAGCCAAGTCTCTTCTTTTGGATGCCGAAAATATTCGCAAAAAACATGAACAAGAAACACAGGAACAAATCGCAAAGACAAAGCAGCAATTCGCCAAGAAAATTGAAGAAATTGCAAATGAATTGCAAAACCAAGTGGCTGACAAGAAAAGTCAACTGGTTAATCAACTAGTTAATGAGGTAATGGTTAGTGATCGTACCCGTTAAAAAAGCCCGAGTTTTCGTACTCGAAGAGCACAAAGACGAGCTTGTCCGCGCTTTGCAAAAAGCCGAACTTTTGATGATTATTCCTGCACAAAGTTCCAGCGCAGACGTCACCGAAGATAACGCTCTTCTTCAGCGAATTAGCAAAGCTTTGACCGACTTAAACCGTTACGGAAAAAAGAAGTCTCTTTTCGAACACCAAGAAGTCACTTATGAACGCTTTATGTTGGAAGACAAAGCCCAAGAAGGTTTGTTGGATAGTGTTGAAACAAATATAATGGCTTTAAATGCCGCAAACACAAAAATAAGAAAAGAAAAGGAACTGCTCGACAAGTACTATCCTTTTCGCGATGTGGACTTAAAAGTCAAAGACTTAAAACAATCATCTTTGGTTCGTTACCATATAGGTTATATAAATGAAGATAATTTAGAAAGTGCGATTGAATATTTGAACAAGAATAATGTTCCGTTTGAAAGTCTGGCAAAATCAGATTACGGATCGGCCCTTTTATTGGCGTCTTATTATGAAGAAGATGAAGCGATATCGAATGGAATAACCAATTATTCGTTTTCCGAAGTCGAACTACCTGATATCGATATTTCTTTAAAAGACTACATTATCGATATTGAGAATGACCTACAAATTGAACAAGCAAAAGTAACTGAATGCCAAGATAATCTTGAGGTATTGGCTAAAAGTAAAAATCAATTAAGTCTTATGTATGATCGAATACAAGCAAAAATCGATCGCAAGAGCATCACTTTTGGTAAAACCGAACGTTCGTTTTATCTCGATGGTTGGGTGCGAAGTGATCAAGTCGTCTTACTTGAAAAAACGGTGGCTGATATCACCAAGGAGTTCGATATCGAATTTAGCGAACCAGCTGAGGCCGACTTGCCTCCAACCGCCGTCAAAAACAACAAGTTTATTTCTCAATTTGAAACAATAACAAATATGTTTTCGGTTCCGAATCATAAAGAAATCGATCCAAACCCTGCCATGGCAATTTGGTATTGGTTAATCTTTGGCATTATGATGGGCGACATTGGTTATGGAATACTAATGTTATCTCTTTTTGGCCTCGGTCTTTTTTTCATCAAACCCAAAGGAGCTTTTAAAAAACTTATTAGTGTCTTCTTCTACTCGGGTATTACTTCGATAATTGCCGGTATTTTATTCGGCAGTTTCTTTGGAGCTAATTTTGATTTAGGTGCCCTAATTGGCAGTTTGTTTGGACAGCAGTGGACGAGTGTATTGCTTAATCCGGTGACCGACCCATTAGTAATGTTGGGCTTTTCGCTCGTGTTTGGTATTTTGCACATTATTAACGGCTTGGGCTTTAAGATGGCAATATTAATTAAAAGAAAAGATTACATCGGTGCGATTGCCGATGGTTTGAGTTGGATTCTAATTCTTATTGGTTTAGTTTTCGTTGCCGCCCAAATTATTATTTGGACTTCACTTGTTGTTTTAAGTTATATCGGGTTAGGTTTGGCTGGTCTCGGCGCAGTTATTCTATTAGTTTTGGCTGGCCGGAAAAGCAAAAATATCTTTGGCAAAATCTTTGGTGGCCTAGGTGCCCTATATAAATCGACAAGCTACATTAGCGATATCTTGTCTTATTCACGTATTTTGGCATTGAGCTTATCGACAGCGGTTATCGCTTCAACTATGAATCTCCTCGCTGGTATGATTCAAGGCAGTGTGGTTGGGATTATCCTATCTATTTTTGTCTATTTAATTGGTCACATATTCAATTTTGCCATGGGTATGCTTTCAACATATGTTCACGATGGACGTTTGCAATACATCGAATTTTTTGGCAAGTTTTACGAAGGCGGAGGTTATTTGTTTGAGCCTTTTGCTATCCGTTTAAAACACATAAATGAAATCTCAGATTTACGAGAAGAAAGGAGATAGAATCATGACTTACGGATTAGTTCTATCGATTATTGGTGCGGCTTTGGCTGCAGGATTGGGAGGTATCGGTTCAGCTATTGGCGTTTCAATTGCCGGTCGAGCCGGAAACGGCGTTTTAGCAGAAAAACCAGACTTATTTGGTCGCATCTTGGTTTTGCAGGCTTTGCCTGGAACGCAAGGTATTTATGGTTTTTTACTCGCTGTTTTGATTTTACAAAAAATCGGTCTTCTCGGCGGGACAGCAGTTGCATTAACTGATTGGCAAGGTTGGGCCTTTTTAGGCGCCGCTCTTCCCATTGCGATTGTCGGTCTTTTATCGGGAATTGCTCAGGGTAAAGTCGCCGCTACTTCTATCTTAATGACAGGCAAAAGACCAGAAATGATGACGCGAGGCATGACGATGACAGCTATTGTCGAAACATATGCCATTCTCGCCTTGCTTGTTAGCATTCTCATGTATAGCGCTATCGCTATCTAGGAGTAAATGATGACAATTTACGAAAAGATAGCCAAAAAAGGCCAAGCAGAAAGCGATGCACTTCGTAAAGAAGCCGAACTCGAAGCCAAAGCAATTGAACACAAAATTGTTGCTGAAGCGGAGAAAGAAGCATCTTTAATTATTTCAGCTGCCGAAGACGCAAAACAGAATGCTGTTCATCAAAATAAAGTTTTAAATGAGTTGGAACTTAAACAAGCAATTTCTTCATTAAAAAGTAAAGTGATTGATGATATTTTTGTTTCCGTTTTTGAACACTTTAATAATATTAACGACAAGGAATTACTCTCTTTTGTGACTCGCTTGATAAAAAACGAGAAGATTAATGGCGATGAAACAATGCGAGTTAATAAAAGTAGCTATGCTAAATACTTAAAAGCTTTATCATCCCATAAGACTTCTAAAAAGGTTGATCTTGATCTACTAAATAAAGCGTTAGGTGATGGCTATCATCTTACACTGGAGAATATTGATTCCAAAGAAGAAGATGGATTCATCTTAATTGGCGAAACATTCGACTTAAATTTTAGTGTCAAGCCCTTACTAAACGTTCTTCGCAAGCAAAAAGAAAAAGAACTATATAAGACATTGTTTGGAGATGAAGAAAAGTAATGAGTGATTATACTTTTGCCAGCGCGCTATTAGCGACTAAGTCCGCGAGTCTTCTTTCTTATAGTCAGTTTCGCGAACTAAAAAACACCGATAATGCGATGTATCTTTTAAAGCTACAGTCATTTGGGTATGCGCCAGGCGAAAAGGAACAAAGCGTAGATGATGTTGTCAAAAACGAGGTAATTAAGCTTAAAGAAGAATTGATGAGCATTTTACCTAACGATGATTTGCCTTTTTTCTTTTTTACAAAATACGATTTAACTAACATCCGTTCTTTTTATAAAAACAAATTTTTGCAAACCGAAATCGAATCTTTTGAAGAGGCTGGCTACTTAACCTATAAAGATTTGGAATTATCGATTCTTAAGGACAATTATTATGGCGTGATTTCACCTTATAAGGAGTTGTTTTCACACTTTTTACAATCTTCCTATAAAGATAGTTTTACCTTGGTCAATGAGATTCAAAAAGTATTTCAAGGATTGCTTTATGAAGCCATTTCTAAGCGTAAGGACATCGTTTTAAAAACATACTTCGTTATTTCAACCGACATTAATAATTTACTGACTCTTCTTCGCATCAACAAAATGCACATGGATACTTCTATTCTTGAAACTAATCTTTTAGATTATGGTTCGATACCAGTGAAAGAAATTTCCTTATTACACAACGCCTCATCAAGAGACATAATTACTCGTTACTCATCATTGTATTTGACTCGCTTTGTCGAACCTCTCGAGCACTATTTTAGCGATGGCGACTTTGTCAAGTTAGAGCACGCCCTTCTTAAAATCTTACTCGAGGAGCTCGAACCTTTTCAGGTTGATATGAAATCAACAGCGTCGATTATTACTTATGTCGTGCGTAAGCAAATCGAAATAGTCGATATTCGCCGTTTATATTTTGATCGCAAAGCATCTTTGATGGTGGGCTCATAATATGAAAGACAAATTGGTGGCGATTGCCCAAAGCGAAAACGTTTATTTCTTTCGCAGTCTTGGATTTACGACTTATCTTGTCGGTGATGAAGCAAAAATGAAGGAAGTATTGGATAAGTTAACAAAAGATACTCAATTAATAGTAATTGATGAAAAGTTGCAAACATTAATCAGCGATTATCGCCGCCGCATTAGCGATAAGGCGTTTCCAATCATTGTTGCCCTTCCCATCGATGAAGGGGCAACGGGACAAGGTTTAGAAAAGCTTAGAGATGATGTCGAAAAAGCAATTGGATTAAAGCTGTTTTAGAAAGGAAGAGAATATGGACAAAATTGGAATAATTACTAAAGTTGCCGGCCCGCTGGTTGTCGCTTCGGGCATGGAAAACGTGCAAGTATATGATGTCGTTCGCGTGTCGAATAAAAAGTTAATCGGTGAAGTTATCGAACTGCGTGGCGATCTTGCTTCAATTCAAGTATACGAAGAGACAGCGGGTATTGGTCCTGGAGAACCTGTTTATTTCACTAATGAACCACTTTCTGCTGAGCTTGGTCCTGGACTTATTGAGTCGATTTTTGATGGCATTCAACGCCCATTGAGCAGCATTTATGATAATTATGGATCGCGTATCCCATTAGGGATTGATCTTCCGAGACTTAATCGCGATAAAATATGGAACTTTAAACCCGTAGCCGAAATAAATACGCAAGTAAGCGGCGGCATGATTTTAGGTACAGTTGTCGAAACACCGGTCGTTACCCATAAAATAATGGTTCCTCCTCATCACTCAGGTAAACTCGTTTGGCTTCACGATGGTGAGGCAAAAGTCACTGATACGATTGCCAAAATCGTCACTAGTGACGGCCAGGAAATTTCTCTTAATATGATTCAATATTGGCCGGTAAGAAAGAAACGGCCCTACATTAATAAACTCGCGCCGAATAAACTAATGGTGACTGGTCAAAGAGTTATTGACGCTCTTTTTCCCGTCTCAATCGGCGGTATCGCCGCTATTCCCGGACCTTTCGGTTCAGGAAAAACGGTTGTTCAACATCAACTTGCTAAATGGGCCGATGCCGACATCATTGTTTATGTCGGATGCGGTGAACGTGGAAATGAAATGACTGATGTTTTGATGGAGTTCCCTCGTTTGAAAGATCCACGAACTGGTGAATCGCTGATGAAGAGGACGGTTTTAATTGCCAATACTTCGAATATGCCAGTCGCGGCCCGTGAAGCATCGATTTACACAGGAATTACGATTGCTGAATATTACCGCGATATGGGCTACAAAGTAGCCATTATGGCTGACTCAACCTCGCGTTGGGCCGAAGCCTTACGCGAAATGTCTTCTCGCCTTGAAGAAATGCCGGGAGAAGAAGGATATCCCGCCTATTTATCAAGTCGCCTTGCTGAATTCTACGAAAGAGCTGGTTATGTAACGTGTTTAGGTGACAAAAAGAGGGAAGGAGCTGTAACGGCAATCGGAGCTGTTTCGCCACCAGGCGGTGATACTTCTGAACCCGTTTCGCAGGCGACCTTGCGCATTGTTAAAGTTTTCTGGGGTCTATCGGCCACTCTTGCCTATCGACGTCACTTTCCCGCCATTGATTGGTTAAAAAGTTATAGTCTTTATGAAGATGTTCTTCATCAAGATATTAATCAAAACTATCATAAGGATTGGAGCAAGATAATAAGAAGAGTTCAAATATTATTACAAGAAGAAGCTTCTTTACAAGAAATCGTTCGTCTTGTCGGCCTTGATTCTCTTTCTAAAGCCGATCGGATTAAGCTCTTGGTTTCGCAGATGATACGTGAGGATTTTCTTCACCAAAATGCCTATAATTCTGTCGATACATATACATCGATAAACAAACAATATTTAATGTTAATAACAATTTTGAGATGGTATGATCTGGGCAATCAAGCTTTAGAAAAAGGCAAAGCCTTTTCAGAAATTGAAAGAATGAAAACAACCGAACGTATTGGCCGTCTTAAATATGTTCGCGAAGAAGATGTTCACGAAGAAACAAATAGTATTCAGCAGGCGATGGAAAAAGAGTTTTCATCACTGGGAGAGGAGTAATCATGGCCATCAAACAATATAAAACAATTAAAGAAGTCGTCGGACCTTTGATGCTCGTAGAAAAAGTGAGTGATGTTAAATATGATGAATTAGTCGAAATAAAACTAGCGAATGGCGAAACACGCCTCGGCAAGGTTTTAGAAATTAATAACGACAAGGCTTTGGTTCAACTATTTGAATCGAGCCAAGGTATGAAAATCGATGATGCTAAAGCAACCTTTCTTGGTCATGGCATCGAATTGGGATTATCTCCAGACATTCTCGGACGTGTTTTTGATGGTTTAGGTCGTCCCATCGATGACAAAGGTCCGATTATCGCTGATACAAGACTTGATATTAATGGTTCAGCCCTTAACCCCGTCGCACGTGACTATCCGTCTGAATTTATTCAGACAGGCATTTCCGCGATCGATGGTTTAAACACTTTGGTGCGTGGTCAAAAACTACCTATTTTCTCTGGCTCTGGCTTACCGCATTCAAAACTAGCGGCCCAAATCGCTCGACAAGCCCGCGTCTTGGGGAAATCAGAAAAATTCGCTGTTGTCTTTGCAGCGATTGGCATCACTTTTGAAGAAGCTAATTATTTTATCGAAGACTTTCGAAAGTCAGGGGCAATTGAAAGAACAATTATGTTTGTTAATTTGGCTAATGACCCTGCAATTGAACGCATTGCTACGCCCCGCATGGCAATTACAGCTGCTGAATACTTAGCATATCAGTTAAATATGCACGTTTTGGTTATTCTAACTGACATTACGAACTATGCAGAAGCATTGCGTGAGATTTCTTCAGCGCGTAAGGAAGTTCCTGGTCGTAGAGGTTATCCTGGTTACATGTATACAGATTTAGCCTCATTATTTGAACGGGCGGGAAGAATAAAAGGAATTAATGGTTCGATAACTCAGCTTCCGATATTAACGATGCCTGAAGATGATAAAACTCACCCCATTCCTGATTTAACAGGCTATATTACCGAAGGACAAATAATTTTATCAAGAAGCCTTTTTATGAAAGGGTATTTGCCACCGATTGATGTCCTGCCCTCTTTGTCTCGTCTTAAGGATAAAGGAATCGGAGAAGGCAAAACAAGAAGTGATCATGCCGACACAATGAATCAGTTATTCGCTTCATATGCTCGCGGCAAGGAAGCAAAGGAATTATCGACTGTTTTAGGAGATAGTGCTTTATCCGATATTGATAAATTATATGCCCGTTTTGCAGAGGAATTTGAGGAGAAATATATCTCCCAAAGCTTTAATAGTAATCGCTCAATTAGAGAAACATTGGACCTTGGCTGGGAACTATTGCGCATTTTTCCAACATCGGAATTAAAGCGCATTAGCGATGAACATATTGCCGAGTTTTATGGCAAAGAGGAGTAATCATGGCGCTTGGGCAAATTAACCCAACGAGAATGGAGTTGACGAAACTCAAAAATCAACTCGCCATCACAAGGCGAGGCCATCGTTTATTGAAAGATAAGCAAGATGAAATGATTCGTCAATTCATGGAAATTGTCTACAAGACAAGGGATTTAAGAGATGAAGTAGAAAAAGAGACTTCGATAGCCCTTGATTCTTTTAAGAAAGGGCGAGCAAAGGTTCGTAAATCAGAACTAAGTGAAATGACATCGGTTCCCGCGGTCAAGTGGATACTGGAGACAAGCAAATCAAAATCAATGAGCATTGAAACTCCTCGTCTATTTTTTAAAATGGATTCAAAGATTGAACCACCATATGCTTTAAGTAGCGTTCCTCAGGAGTTTGATGAGGCACTGATAAAGGGTTTTAAATTATTACCGAAGCTTATTGAATTAGCTCAATATGAGAAAACGACCGAGATGTATGCCAAAGAAATAGAAAAAACAAGGCGAAGAGTCAATGCGATTGAACATATCATGATTCCCGAACAAGTCGCTTTGATTAAAGATATTAAAACAAAACTAGCGGATCAAGAAATGTCGGCTACAATCAGAGTAATGAAGTCGAAAGAAATGATTATTAAAAAGAATCAATCTAATCGTAAATAAATAACACTTACTCATGGGAGATAACATGAAAAAGCTCACAAAAAACGATGTAGTTCCACTTGCCAAACGTCAAAAAGAGACGAACAAATATGATTATGGTCATGTTGTAATCTTCGGAGGAAGCATCGGTTTTTTTGGCGCGCCGGCTCTTAGTGCTCTTAGTGCATATCGCATGGGTTCTGGGCTCGTTTCAATCGCCCTAGAAGAAGATGATTACGTTTTATACGTAAATCTTAATCCCGAGGTAATGGTAAAACGCTTTATCGATGTCGAAGAAGTCACTAAAATAATTCAAAATAAAGACGCTATTTTATTTGGTCCTGGCCTTGAAGAAAATGTGATGAACGAGAAAATACTTCGTGTTTTACTCGATGCAGATTGCCCTTTGGTTATCGATGCTAATGGGCTCACTATTCTTAAGAAGATTGGTTTTGATCATCGTCTTAATCACGTGATATTAACTCCTCATATGGGCGAAGCAAAAAAACTTTTAAGTACTGATAGCCCACAACAAAAAATAAATCTATTAACGGACTTAGGGGCAACCGTTGTCCTGAAGGATGCGGTTACAAATATTTACCAAAAGGATTTTTCAGGTCAATTTGATTATGGGACACCAAGTATGGCTAAAGGTGGATCGGGCGATGTTTTAGCGGGCATTATTACGAGTCTACTTGGACAAAAGTATTCCCTTCTTGATGCTGCTAAATATGGAGTATATATTCATCAGCTAGCTGGACAAATAGCGACTCATCGCGTTGGCGAACATAGTCTCATGGCCTCAGATATCATCACTGCGATTGGCGAAGCGCTTCAAAGAAGCGTTGAAGAATAGGAATTTATTTTTAACTTTTTTTGTAATTCTCTAAACAAATAAGTTTTTTGTAGTATAATAAACTAAGCTTCAGGACAGGGTGTGATTCCCAACCGGCGGTAAACCCCGCGAACCTTCGGGTTGATCTAGTTCATTTCTAGAGGCGACAGTAAAGTCTGGATGAGAGAAGCCTCTCATTTTTGGTCCTGAACGAGGACCTTTTTATATGGGCGCAGCATTAGTTGGATTATTACTCGTTTGGATTTTTCTACTCATCATCGTTCTTCGTGAGGGTAGACCTTTCCGTTTTAAGAAAGTCAATTTAGTTAGATTTATGAGTCGCGTCGCCATTTTTGGTGCGATATCAGCCATCTTATATATTGTTCCCTTTTTGAAATTTCCCTTACCTTTTTTCCCACAATTTCTCGAGTTTCATTTTGATGAAATACCAGTTTTTATTGCTGGTTTTGCATATGGACCTTTCAGTGCTTTTTGTGCCTTAATTGTTAAAACAATTATTAAGTTACCATTTACCTCAACTTTGACGGTCGGAGAATGGGCTGATTTAATTTATAGTACAGCCTTTATTGTCCCAGCCGCTATTATTTATCAAAGAAGGCGAAACATAAAGGGAGTAATAATTGGTTTTGCTGTTGGTTTTATTGTGCAAATAGTTACTAGCCTTGTCTTTAATGTTTATCTTATGATTCCTTTTTATATGTTTGTTATGGGCTTCCCCGAAGCGGCTATTTTGGCCATGGCTCAAGCGGCGAATTCTTCTGTCACCGACATTGGTTGGTCGCTCGGCTTTTTGGCTATTGTCCCCTTTAATGTATTAAAAAATGTCATGGTGATAATATTGACATTTCTTGTATATAAGAACATTCATCGTTCCATCGCACAATTTGAAGAAAAAAAGCTGCCCAGTTAGGCAGCTATTTTTTTAAAATTATTGGTGGTAGTTAGTCTTCGACGATAATCGCGCCTGTTGGGCAATCGTTAGCAACTTCGACCTCGACACCTTCGGCTGGTTGAGTGTGGACGCGGGCCTTACCCTCGTCATCAAATTCAAATACTTCCGGCATCACTGAGACACAAAGACCACAACCGATGCATGCATCGCGATCAATTCTTACTTTTTTAGCCATTTTTTTTAAATGTCCTCCAACAAACGGAATTATAATATCAAACACCCTTTTATGCAAGGTTTTTAAATTTACTCTATAAATGATTTCTAATTTATATTAGAATATATCAGTAAGTAGGACTTCAGATTGAAAACGTTAACCCGCGTTGAAAAATATCGAAAACTGCGCGAGGAAATTACTCGCATGCCTGATGATGGCGGGCTTTCTAACGGCCAAAGCGGTTCTATTACTAGTAAAATTATTCGCCGACGTCCTCAAGAAAGTATCGATGTCAAAGCACCAAGATCGACAATTGAATATGGTATTGAAGACATACTTGAGGGTGTTGAAAACTCAGAAATTGAAGAAGAGGAAAAGAAATTCTCACCGATTGACGTTCAAAAACGTAAAGAATTAAACCGAAGCATTATTCTTATTTCAATTCTCGTTGTTTTGCTTGTTGGCGTTGTTATTCTAGGTGTTTATGCGTTTTAACAAAGGAGCCCGATATGAAAAAAATCACAATCGCAATTGATGGTCCAGCAGCAGCGGGAAAATCGACGGTTGCCAAAAAAGTCGCTCAAGCTTTAGGTTTTACCTACATCGATACCGGTGCTATGTATCGTGCTTTTACTTATTGTGTTATGAAAAAAGGGCTCGATCCAAAAGATGAAGCCGCAAGCATCTCTCTTATTCCGGAAGTTGATATTGAACTTCTTAGTGATGGCCGTGTTATTTGTTGTGGAGAAGATGTAACAAAAGTAATCCGCGAACCGCACATTTCTGCGAACGTTTCTTACATCGCTTCATATAAAGATATTCGTTTAGCGCTTGTCGAGCTTCAACGCAAGATGGCGAAAAGACGCTCTGTCGTCATGGATGGCCGCGATATTGGAACTTATGTTTTACCTGATGCTAACGTTAAAATATTTCAAATTGCTGATGTGCCAACTCGAGCTGTTCGGCGTTATGAAGAAAATATAGCCAAGGGCATTGCTTGTACGCTTGCCGAAGTCGAAGAAGATGTTCGCCGTCGCGATTATATTGACTCACACCGTGATTTTGCTCCTTTAAAACCAGCATCCGATTCTGTTTTACTTGATACTTCTTTTTTAAGCATCGAAGAAGCGACTGAAGCCGTATTAGATATTATTAAAAGAAAAATCGGAGAGGCGTAATATGCCAATGGGAATAGTTGCAATTATCGGTAGTCCCAATGTTGGGAAATCGACAATTTTCAATCGTATTATCGGAACAAGAAGGTCAATTATCGACGACCAACCCGGAATCACGCGCGATCGCTTATATGCATCCGCTTCATGGCTTACCAAAGAATTTCGTGTTATTGACACCGGCGGTATTGAAATTGCTGCTCGACCTTTTCAGGAACAAATTCGCGCTCAAGCACAAATTGCGATAGAAGAAGCCGATGTTATTGTCTATGTTGTCGATGGGCAAGTTGGCGTCACAAATGATGATCGTGAAATTGCAAAACTACTTTATAAATCTAACAAGCACATCATTCTAGTCGTCAATAAAATCGATGATATTACAAAGATAGCTGATATTTATGAATTTACCTCACTTGGTCTTGGCGAACCGATAGCCGTTAGTGGGGCACACGGAATAGGAATAGGCGATTTACTTGATCGAATTGTAAAATTATTACCAGATGGTCAAGCGAATAAATTTGACGAAGATGAAATCGTTTTCTCCATTATTGGAAGGCCAAATGTTGGCAAATCCTCATTATCTAATGCGATTTTAGGTACTAATCGCGTAATTGTATCCGAGATTGAAGGTACAACGCGCGATGCGATTGACACAAAATTTGTGCGTGATGATAAAAACTATGTCGTTATTGATACTGCCGGTTTGAAAAAGCGTGGTCGAATTTACGAAGCAATTGATAAATACGCCGCTTTAAGAGCGCTGGCCGCAATTGATAGGTCAGAAATTGTCATGCTTGTTATTGATGCTCAACAAGGCATTACTGAACAAGATAAACACGTTGTTGGTTATGCCATGGAACTTGATAAGGCGATCATATTGGTAGTTAATAAATGGGACCTTATTCCACGGTCACAAACAGCAATGAGCGAGTTTACAAAAGAAGTTCGCAAACAATTTAAATTTCTTGAATACGCTCCTATTGTTTTTGTCTCGGCCAAAGATAAAGCACGTATCGATAGTATCTTTAAAGCCCTTGATATGGTCAACGAAGCATACGGAAGAAGAATCCAAACTAGTGTTTTAAACGAAATTATCCAAGATGCGCAAGTAATGAATCCAGCGCCTTTTTTTGAGGGCGGAAGACTAAAAATTTTCTTTGCCAATCAAGTCGATATTCGTCCTCCGACTTTTGTTCTATTCGTTAATCAACCTAAACATGCCCATTTTTCCTATATGCGTTATATTGAAAACCGACTTCGCGAATCTTTTTCCTTTGATGGCACACCCATTAAAATTGTCTTAAGGGCTCGAAAATAAAATGAAAATAGGAATCGCCGGAACAGGAACATGGGCAACAGCTCTTGCTCAAGTGCTTGTTGATAACAATCATGAAGTCGTTTTATATGGTCGTGAACAAGGACAAATTGATGATATTAATTTGTATCATCGTAACGCCGTTTATTTTGGCGATGGCGTGATCTTATCTAATAAGATTATTGCGACCAATGACGTTAAAAAAATATGTGTTGATGTCGATGCTATTTTATTGAGTGTGCCGACTGGAGCGATGAGCGAAGTTTTAGAAAAGATCGTGCCCTTTTTAACACAAAAAATGTTATTTATTAACACGGCGAAAGGTTTTGATCCTTATACTAATTTACGAATGTCAGAAATTATCCGTAGGCAAGTACCGAGCTCAAAGCGCAAAGCAATCGTGTCGCTATTAGGCCCATCTCATGCCGAAGAAGTTATTATGAGACACTTGACTTTAATTGCTGCTGTTTCAAAAAATAAGAAGGCGGCCTATCTTATTCAACATATCTTTTCTAATGATTACTTCCGTGTATACGTCCATAAGGACGAAGTTGGTGCGGAATATGCAACAGCGATGAAAAACACAATCGCGATTGCTGCCGGCATCATCGATGGACTTGGGCTTGGAGATAACGCTAAAGCAGCTTTAAT
>JAAZFR010000149.1 GCA_012971835.1 Erysipelotrichia bacterium | reverse complement strand
TCAGCGACGAAATCAATCGGACTGTCGCTAAAGAGATTTTACGTAATACTTCTTTAAAGGTAGATGTTGTCAAACCTGATATAATCGTGGGAATTGAAGTCCGTCACGAAGGAACTTACTTATTTTTAGAAACATTTAAAGGCACAGGAGGTTATCCTCTCGGCATCGGTGGAAAGATTTTAATGATGATGTCTGGCGGTATTGATTCTCCGGTAGCGGCTTATTTGCTTATGAAAAAAGGTGTTTTGATTGAATGCATTCATTTTGCTTCTCCACCTTATACCAGCAGTGCAGTGATTGATAAGGTCAGCGATTTACTAAAAATTCTCACTTACTATCAAGATAATATACGTTTGCATATTGTTCCTTTTACCAAACTTCAGGAAGCGATTTATGATAATGTTGATCCAAGTTACGCTATAACAGTTATGCGTCGAATGATGTATCGAATCAGTGAGAAAATTGCTAATATTCGCAAATGTCAGGCGATAGCTAATGGTGAATCGATTGGCCAAGTTGCCAGTCAAACCCTTCGCTCAATGCGAGTTATAAATGAAGTGACAAGCACACCCGTCATCCGTCCGCTTGTCACCTATGATAAAAACGATATTATCAAAATTGCAAAAAGAATTAAAACATATGAGATTTCTATTCGTCCATATCAAGATTGCTGCACAATTTTTAAGCCACAAAACCCAAGGACGAAACCTAATTTTAATTCAACCCTTTGGCTCGAGCAAAAATTGGATTTCGAATCACTTGTTCTTGAAGCGATAAATGGTACAAAATCCATCATTATTAGTGCAAATAGTGAGGATTTGTAGGTATTTTACTATAATACAATATAAAAAAAGGCTGCATTTGCAGCCATTTTTCTTAGTTATAATGCTTATTTAGCGCTAGCTTTTTTGCTAACCTCAACCAATTGCTTGAAAGCGTCAAAGTCGTTGATGGCAAGTTCGGAAAGCATCTTCCGATTGATTTCGACTTTGGCTAATGACAAGCCATTGATAAAACGAGAGTAGGAAATATCGCACATTCTGCAAGCAGCATTGATACGCTTAATCCACAATTTACGATAGTCTCTTTTAATTTTGCGACGATCAATGTAGGCATACATCAATGAATGCATTACTTGTTCTTTTGCAGTCTTAAAAAGTAAGTGTTTACTACCGAAATAACCTTTAGCTCTTTTTAATACTTTCTTACGTCTGGCACGTGTGACGGTGCCACCTTTTACTCTGGCCATTTAGGGCACCTCCTATTTGATGATGAGAAATTTTACGCGTTTCATATCACTATGTGACAATAGCTTCGCCTTTCTCAAGTGGCGTTTTTGTTTGGTTGATTTGCGAGGGGCGAGGTGTGATGTGTACGCTGAATGGCGTTTTGCCTTGCCGCTGCCAGTAACTTTAATTCGTTTCATTAAAGCTCTTTTGCTCTTCATTTTTGGCATGTTGTTTTACTCCTATTTTTTTATCTTTGAGGCGAGAATGGCCGTCATCCAACGACCCTCCAAGACTCCTTCTTTTTCGACGACAGCATATTCTTCAACAAGGCTAATAAACTTGTTGAGAACTTCTTCACCGACTTCGGGGTGTGCTAATTGACGACCGCGGAAGCGGACACCAACTTTGACTTTGTTTCCATCTTGGAAAAAGCCAATTGCACCTTTTACTTTTACCATCAAATCATGAACTCCAATTTGTGGTGTCAATTGCACCTCTTTGATTTCGATAATCTTTTGGTTCTTGCGACTTTCTTTTGCGCGCTTTTGCGCTTCAAAGCGATATTTGCCGTAGTTTAATATTTTGCATACGGGCGGATTAGCGCCTGGCGCAACGCACAGTAAGTCCAATTCGTAGCGATTAGCTAGGTCATTAGCAGCCCTTGAGCTCATTTTACCTAATGACTCACCTTCTGGACCGATGACGAGCACCTCCGAAAAACGAATGCGCTCATTGACGAGGTCGGTGTTTGCCTCCGGACGTCTTTGCCCGGGGTTCATGGGATAGT